>JACQPS010000308.1 GCA_016207445.1 Gemmatimonadota bacterium
CCCCCGACCTCGCCGCCCGACGCGGCCGGCGCCTGGCAGGAGATCGCCGCCGACCCGTGGCAGCAGCTGCCGCACCGGAACCGGCGCCTCGTGCAGCTCGTGCGCGAGCGCTTTCCGAACGTGCAGGTTCGCGACCTCGCCCCGCTGCTCTTCGAGGCGCGCTGGGCGAAGACGCTACGCGAGCGCGAGTACATGCGCCGCAGCGGCCGCATCGGCGCGCTGGGCGTGGCGGAGGCGATCCGCTCCACGCGTCCCGACTACTTCGAGTGGGAGGTCGCCGCGGCCGCGCGCTTCGTCTACTTCGCGCTCGGCCAGCAGGAAGACGCGTTTGCGCCGATCCTGGCGAGCGGGCCGAACGTGAACATCATCCACTACACGGAGCTGGACCGCCGGCTGCGCGGCGCGGACCTGGTCATGCTCGACTACGGCAGCGACTACGGCTACTACACCAGCGACGTGACCCGCACCTGGGCCGCCAGCGGCTCCTTCACGCCGGAGCAGCTCGAGTACTACCGCACCGTCGCGCTCATCCGCGATTCGGTCGTCGCGGCGATCCGCCCCGGCGTCACGGTCCGCCAGCTCCTCGAGATCGCACAGCGCGTGACCCGCGCGCGCGGCCACGAGGACGTCGCCTGGACGACGCGCACCGGCTACATCGGCCACTTCGTGGGCATGGCGGTGCACGACCCGGGGCCGAACGAGCGGCCGTTCGTTGCCGGCGTCGTCTTCAACGTCGAGCCGATCATCGATCTGCCCGAGCGCCACTGGCACTTCCGGCTCGAGGACACGGTGCTGGTAACGGAGACGGGCCACGAGGTGCTCACGGACGCGGCGCCGGTCGCGCCGGAGGCGCTCGAGCGGCTCTACGCGGAGACCGGCGTGCTCGAGCGCTGGAAGGAGCGGCCGCCTCGCTGACCGACGCGCTACCCCGCCGCGGCGAGCGCGGCAAGAAAGGCGATCACCTCCGCCGGATCCCTGAGGTAGAACGTGGCCGCCGTGGTGGGCGGCGGCGACGTCGCCACCACGATTCCCTCGCCGTGGTCGCGCAGTGCGGTGAACGCATCCTCATCCGTGCGATCATCGCCAATGAAGAGCGCGGGGATGAGCGTGGCCGGGCCGGGAGCGAGCGCGTCCAGCAGGTAACGGGTCGCGCGACCCTTGTCCCAATCGACCGCGGGCCGCACTTCCAGCACCTTCTTCCCTTCCGTCAGCCGGAGCCGAGGCTCCGACCCGCACAGCTCTCGCACGGTCGCGCGCACCCGCGCCACGGCGCCCGCTTCCTCGACCAGACGGTAGTGCACGGACGCCGTCAACCCCTTCTCCTCCACGACGACGCCCGAAATCCCGGCGAGGCGCGCACGCAGCTTTTCCCCGCAGCGCGCCATCCGGGGACGCAGCGCGAGCGCATCCGGGTGCTTCCGCTCCAGCCCCGGGCCCTCGATCTCCAGGCCGTGATTGCCGGCGTAGTAGAGTCCCTCGATCGCTACGCGCGCGCGTAGATCCTCGAGCTCGCGGCCACTCACGACCGCGACGTCCGTATCGGGGCGAGCGGCCAGACGCGCGAGCACCTCACGCGCCGCCGCCGGCAGCTCCGCCTCGACCGGCCGCGCCACGATCGGCACGAGCGTGCCGTCATAGTCCAGTGCGACCAGCAGCCGCCCGGCGCGGCGGCGCGCGCCGCGCCATGCGTCGATCCTCGTGAGCGCGTGTGGCAGCATGGGGCAAGTGTAGGTTGCGCGCGCGCGCGCGGCAAACGTGCGAGTTGCCCCGCCCTGTGCGCGGACTTAACTTGTAGTCGCGCAGCGGGATGCTCCGCGTAACCACTTGCCAATTCATGAGATCGAGATACTGGGCCCTCGCGGCTGCGCTGCCGGCGCTGGCCGCCGGGTGCGATGCCGGCCGCCCGCCCGTGGCGTACGGTGAGCCCACCAGCATCATCGCGGCCGCGGCCGACAGCCTGTGGGCGGTGGTGGGCGATTCGGTGCACAGCGCGCTCGAGCCGATCGTCTTCACGGTGCGCGAGGAGCGCACCTTCGATCTGACGCACGCCGCGCCGAGGGCGTCCGAATGGAAGCGGCTGCGCGAATTCAAGCGGCTACTGGTCATCGGCACGCGGGATGACGCGTGGGTCGCGCCGGTGCTCGGCGCCGCGGTGGGGGGCGCGCCGCGGTCGCTTCCGGCGCTGGTCGAGGCGGCGGACGTCTGGGCGAACCGGCAGGAGGCGGTGGCCATCGTGCTGTCGCGCCCGGGCGCGGAGGAGGAGGTGTACGCGCTGCTTCCCGAGCTGCGCCGACGACTGGATGCCGATTACCGGCAGTACGTGCTGGAGCGGATGTACACGAGCGGCCGGGACGAGGCGCTCGCCGATTCGCTCACGCGGCTCGCCGGCTTCTCCCTCCTCCTGCCGAACGTGTACGCCTGGTCACGGAGGGATTCCATCTTCCTCTTCACGAACACGTACCGGGAGGGGCAGCTCCTGCGCGCGATCATCGTGACCTGGCGGCCGAGCGCAGCGGCCCCGCTCAGCGCGGAGTCGGCGCTCGCCTGGCGCGACGAGGTGAGCGCGCGCCACTACGAGCTGCGTCAGACCACGCAGCGCGAGCCGCTGCACATCCAGGCGGTGGCCGTCGGTGGCGGCCAGGGCATCGAGGTGCGGGGCATCTGGTCGAGCAGCGGCAGCTTCCCGGCCGCGGGCCCGTTCCTGGACCGACTGCTCGTGTGCCCAGCGCAGGGAAGGATGTACTTTCTGGACGCATGGCTGTACGCACCGGGGAAGAAGAAGTACGAATACCTGATCCAGCTGGAGACGCTGCTGGATACGTTTCGGTGCGGGGGGACATGACTGCGCTTCCAGGGAAACCGGTACCACGAGAGTCGGTACCACGAGAGTCGGTACCACGAGAGTCGGTACCGCGAGAGTCGGTACCGCGAGAGTCGGTACCACGAGAGTCGGTACCACGAGAGTCGGTACCACGAGAGTCGGCGGGTACCGTAGTTCGTGGTACCGCAGTTCGTGGTACCGTAGTTCGTGGTACCGCAGTTCGTGGTACCGCAGTTCGTGGTACCGCAGTTCGTGGTACCGCAGTTCGTGGTACCGCAGTTCGTGGTACCGCAGTTCGTGGTACCGCAG
>JACQPS010000309.1 GCA_016207445.1 Gemmatimonadota bacterium
GTGCGGGAAGGGGAAAGAGCAGATCCCGCTCGCCCAGGTCGAGGTCGAGCGTGCGGGCGAGTACTGCTGCCAGAACGCGGACCTCGCGCTCCGCCTCGCCGACGACTTCCGCGCGGAGCTGGAGCGCTTCGAGCTCATGCCGCTCCTCGGCGAGATGGAGATGCCGCTCGTCGGCGTGCTCGCCGACATGGAATGGGCGGGGATCCGCATCGATCTCGCTTTCTTCGAGGACCTGCGGACGAAGCTCGAGCGCGAGCTCCAGCTGATCACCGAGGACATCTTCAAGCTCGCGGGCGGCGAGTTCAACATCAACTCCACGCCGCAGCTGCGCGCGGTGCTGTTCGAGCGGCTCGAGCTGCCGGTGAAGAAGCGGACCAAGACGGGCGCGTCCACCGACGCGACCGTGCTCGAGGAGCTGGCGGCCGCAGGGCACCAGCTGCCACAGCTGCTGATCGCGTACCGGCAGCTCGACAAGCTGAAGGGCACGTACGTGGACGCACTGCCCGCGCTGGTGAACCCGGAGACGGGCCGCATCCACACCAGCTTCAACCAGACCGTGGCGGCCACGGGCCGGCTCTCCTCCAGCGACCCGAACCTGCAGAACATCCCGATCCGGACCGAGGCGGGCGCGGAGATCCGGAAGGGATTCGTTCCGGCGGAGGGCTACGTCTTCCTCACGGCCGACTACTCGCAGATCGAGCTGCGCGTGCTGGCGCACCTCTCGAACGATGCCGCCTTCATGGAGGCGTTCCGCGGCGGCAAGGACGTACACCGCGAGACCGCCGCGATCGTGTTCGACGTCGCGCCCGAGCGGGTGACGCCACGGATGCGCGCGGCCGCCAAGACCATCAACTTCGCCACCATCTACGGCATCGGCCCGCAGGCGCTGGCGCGGCAGCTCGGCACCACGCCCGCGGAGGCCCGCCGCTTCATCGAGCAGTACTTTCAGCGCTTCCCGGGCGTGCGCCGGTATCTGGACGAGCAGGTCGCCAAGGCGCGGGAGCTCGGCTTCGTCGAGACGCTGAGCGGACGCCGGCGCTACATCCCCGAGGTGCGCGCGAACAACTTCAGCATCCGCCAGTTCGGCGAGCGTGCGGCGACGAACGCGCCCGTGCAGGGGTCCGCGGCGGACATCATCAAGCGTGCGATGATCGACATTCACGCGGAGCTGGAGCGCCGCGGATCCGCCGCCCGCATGTTGCTCCAGGTGCACGACGAGCTGGTGTTCGAGGTGCCGCGCGGGCAGGTCGAAGAGGCGCGCCGCCTGGTGGCGGAGCTCATGGAGCGCGCGTTCGCGCTGGCCGTGCCGCTCGAGGTGGCGACGGGCGTGGGGGAGAACTGGTTCGAGTGTAAGTAGGCACGGCTGACGAAGAAATTTTTACCGCAAAGACGCAAAGGACGCAAAGAAAGGCCGCGAAGAACGGACGGCAACTAAATAACTCCGTTCTCTGCGGTTCTTTGCGCTCTTTGCGTCTTTGCGGTTGATTTTTTCCCTTGCGGGCTACGCCACCTGCTCTGCTAACCTATCCAGAAACTCGGCCTGCGCCGGATTGATCTTCTCGCGCGCCGTGGCCAGGTCGAACCAGCCGCACCGGTCCACTTCCGGGAACGTGAGCCACCGGCCGGAGCCCCGGGGCCACTCGAGGCGGGTGACATTGCTCCGGATCGTGGCGGGATCGACGTCGCCCTCGACGGCCCAGGTGTGCACGACCTTGCCGCCCTTCTGGCGCACGCTGCCGAGTGGGAGGAACGGCCCGGCCAGACGGGCTCCGGTCTCCTCCTCGAATTCGCGGCGCGCGGCGGCCAGCGGCTCCTCGTCCGCGTCCACCAGTCCTTTGGGGATGCTCCAGGCGCCCGCGTCCTTCCTCGCCCAGAACGGTCCGCCCGGGTGCCCGAGGAACACCTCCAGCCCGCCGCCGCGGCGGCGGTAGAGCAGGAGCCCGGCGCTCGTGTTCTTGGCGGGCATCACGCGCGCACGGCAGCCGCGAGCGCGCGGGCGAGCCCGCCCCTGCGCCCGACCAC
>JACQPS010000318.1 GCA_016207445.1 Gemmatimonadota bacterium
AGGCCGAGGTCGGCCTGCGCGCGGGCGCCGATCCGCAGGAGCTGCTGCGCGCGCTGGTCGCGGCGGGCGTGCGGCTGCGGCGCTTCGAGCGGGTCGAGCCTTCGCTCGAGCAGATCTTCCTCGAGCGGGTCGGAGCGCACACCGCCAGCGAGGACGAGGCCCGGGAGGTGAGCCGTGTCTAGAACCTGGGCGGTGATCAAGCGCGAGTTCGGCGAGAGCGTCCGGACGAAGACGTTTCTCTTCGGCACGATCTTCGGACCGGTCCTGATCCTGGCGTTGTTCCTGATCCCCGCGCTCCTCGCCCGGAGCGGCGGCGGCGAACGCGATATCGGGATTCTGGACGCGACGGAGGAACGGCTCGGGCAGAGGCTCGCGCTCGCGCTCGTGGTGCCACAGCTCGGCACCGGGTCGGACAAGTGGGCGACCCGCTACCGGGCGCAGGTCGTGAGCGCGCACGGGCGCGACCCGGGGCGGCTGCGGGAGGACCTGCGCCGCCGCATCGCCGCCGATGCGCTGGACGGCTTCGTCTTTCTTCCGACCGGCACGACGCGCGGGGCAACCGTGCTGTACGAGGGCAAGAACGCCACCAACTTCGGCGAGATGGCGGAGATCGAGGGGGCGATCCAGCGCGTGGTGCAGGAGGCGCGCCTCGACGCGGCCGGCGTGGACGCTGCCAAGGTCCGGGCCGCCATGAGGCGCGTCACCATCGAGCTGCGCAAAGTCGGCAAGAAGGCCGCTGCGGGGACGCCGGTTGCAGCCGTGCTCCTGGCCTACTTGATGGGCATCATGGTGTACACGGTCGTGATCCTGTACGGCAACTCGATCTTGCGAGGCGTGCTGGAGGAAAAGAAGGATCGGATCGTGGAGATCATGGTGAGCTCCATCCGTCCCGGGCAGCTCCTGGTCGGGAAGGTCGTCGGGATCGGCGGCGTCAGCCTGCTGCAGGTGCTCGTCTGGACGGTGTTCGGCGCGCTCAGCCTCGCGTACGGCAACGAGGTCATCGGTGCGCTGGGTGGACGGCTGCCGGAGCTGCCGCGCGTCCCTGTAACGGTCGCCGTCGTATTCGTATTTTTCTTCACCGGCGGTTTCTTCCTCTACTCGGTGCTGTACGCGGTCCTGGGCGCCATGACCACGACCGACCAGGAGGCGCAGCACCTCCAGTTCGTCTTTCTCTCGCCACTCATCATCGGCGTGCTGCTGATGACGGCGGCGATCACGAACCCGGAGGGCGGCCCCGCCGTGGTCGGGTCGCTCGTGCCGTTCACCTCCCCGCTCATCATGCCCGTGCGCGCGACGCTCACGGAGGTCCCGTGGGCGGAGCTCGCCGCCGCCGTGGCGCTGCTGATCCTGACCGGCCTCCTCCTGCTCTGGGCGGGCGCGAAGATCTACCGGATCGGGATCCTGGCCACCGGCAAGCGGCCGAGACTGGCGGAAGTCTGGCGCTGGCTGCGGACGGCGTGACGGCCGACCGGAGGCTATGCCCGTTGTAGCACCGGCGGGAACGAAACGGGCGGCCGCTCGAAGTAGATCTGGTAACGCTCGGCGAAGCCGGGGGGCGGGCAGCCGGCGCCGTGGAGCTCGGGGTGGAGCCCGGTCACGAAGTACATGTCGAACGCGCGCTCCTCCTTGGTCTCGATCTGCCCCCGGTACTCGCAGTCGAAGAAGTCCTTCACCCGCAGGTAAGTCCCGCTCGAGATGTTGATGCGGTTCGGCTCGCTCGCGGCCTCCAGCCGCGAGGCGAAGTTGACCGTGTCGCCCCAGACGTCGAACGCGAACTTCTCGATGCCGACGACGCCGGCCGCGACCGGTCCGGTGTGGATTCCGACACGCACCGCGAGCGGCAGCCCCTCCTCGGCTGCGCTCTCCTCCACGGCGTGCACCATGGCGAAGGCCGCCAGCACTGCGTCGATCGGATGCGAAGACCCCTCGCGCGTCAGCCCGCCCACGCACAGGTAGGCGTCCCCGATCGTCTTGAGCTTCTCCAGCCTGTAATCGCGCACGATGTAGTCGAACTCGGTGAACACCTGGTCGAGCAGCCGGACCATGTGGTCGACCGAGAGCCCCTCGCTCAACTTGGTGAATCCGACGAAGTCTGCGAAGAGAATAGTCGCATCGGCGTAGTATTTGGCATCGACCTTCCCCTTCTCACTCAGCTCGTCCGCGATCTGCCGCGGCAGGATGTTGAGCAGTAGCGACTCCGAAACCTGCCGCTGCGCTTCGATCTCCTGCTGCCGCTGTTGCAGCCGCGCCATCATGTCGTTGAAGGTCGCGGCCACATCGCCGAGCTCGTCCCGCGTCAGGATCGGGATGCGGTGATCCAGGTCGCCCGCGCCGATCTTGGTGACGCCCGACTTCAGCGCGCCGATCGCCCGGAGCACGTCGCGCGAGATGATGACGGCGAGCAGGCCACCCAGCAACGCCGAGAGGACGAAACTGAACCAGGTCACGCGTGAGGAAGTACGGTCGCTCCGCACGAAGCGCTCGCGGGCGCGGGCGAGGCGGTTACGCTCCGCCTCCGCGATGCGGGGCAGGTCCGCGCTCAGAAGCTCCTGCGCCAGCGGCTCCGCCTCGATCTGCGCCAGGACCTTGCCGGGATCGGCGGCGGGCGTCTCGTAATATCGCTTCCAGGCCACCGCGAGCGTGCGCGCCTTGCCCCGGAGCTCGAGCAGGCTGTCTCGTTGCGCCGGCTTCGGCACGAGGGCGAGCATGGAGTCGAGGAGCTTGGGGATGCTGTCGACCGACAGCGCGAAGCGGCGGCGCTCGTCGGCTGTGGGCATGGGCAGTTCCTCGCCGCCCGCGGCGACGAGCGCGACGTCGACGAACCTCTTCTGGTCCTCGAGCCGGTTCGAGACCCGCGTGATCAGGGTCTGGCGATCCATCGCCTCGCGCAGCTCGCCGAAGACGCGCTGCCGCTGGCGAGCGCCGACGTAGTAGACGCCAATGTTGAGCGCGCCGAGGGCGAGCAGCACGCCGAAGCCGAGCAGCAGCTTGGTGCGGATGGAGCGAAAGCGGGTGGGGGCACGGAGCATGGCCCCGGGCGCATGAGCGACGGCGCCGAGCGTGAGGCTGCGGGCGAGACGACGCTCTGCCTCCCGCAGCACCGCCCTCGGCGCGCGCACGACGGCGCCGAGGGCGGCGCCCGCCTTGGGCGGGGTCATTGCAGTGGATAGCCAGCCTCGCCCGGGAGCTTGCCGTCGATGCGCAGTACCTTCAGGTTGGCGGCGTCGGCGGCCGGCATGAAGGCGATGGCACCCGGAATGGCCGATACCAGCTCCTTGGTCATGTTGGAGCTGTAGACGACCTTGGGCCCCGCCGGCACCTCGGCGCGGAACAGCTTGGCGATCCAGTACTGCCGGAACTGGCCCTCGCTCATTTGATAGATCTGGCGGAGCACCACATCCCGCTCCTTGGCGACCGGCGCGCGCACGAGCAGCGTGACGCGCGACCTCGTGCCCTCCCAGAATTGCTGCTCGCCCAGAAAGATCTTCCGAAGCTGGGCGAACGAGAGGCTGGATATCCTGGTCTGCGGGTGAACGACAATGGCAATGGGCGTGGCGCCCCGCGTCTGGGCGGCGGCCGTGGTCGTGGCCAGCAAGGTCAGGAGCACGGCGGGCGGGAGCCCGGCGGCCGCGGCACCGACCCACCTGTATACTCGCGCTGCTGCCGTCATTTCCGCTCCACCCTCAATTCGAGGAACGCTGCGGCTCGTTCTTTCCCGAAGCGGTAACGGTCGGCGCTTCACCGCCTCCGGCGCCGCCGGTGATCGTGAGACTGGCCTGCACGAAGAGGCTTCCCAGCCGGTCGGACCGCGTGGGCGCCGCGAGCTGGAACCGCTCGCTGCGGTACTCGGCCTTGAGCGCCACGAAGCTGGAGAAGTCGAAGCGCACACCGGCGACGCGGGCGTCGTAATTCAGCCGCGAGCCGCCGAAGATCGGCTCGTCGAAGGGCGTGCGAACCCTCTCCACGCGCGCGTACGGCTTGAACGCGCTGGCGGCGCCGGGAAGACGGTACGCGAGCTGGATGTAGTACCCCTCGCTCTCGAAGCTCCCGCCGCCGGTGCGGGGCTCATGCCGCACGCGTGCGTACTCGGCGAGCGCCTCCGGGGTTTCCTTTTCCCAGACGACGTGGGCGGTCCAGATCCGCTCGTCGAACTCGGCACC
>JACQPS010000313.1 GCA_016207445.1 Gemmatimonadota bacterium
CCGGCACTCATGGCGGCGTTCGCGCTGTCGGGCCTGCTGCACGAGATGGCGATCAGCGTCCCCGTGCGTGCGGGATTCGGTCTCCCGTTCCTGTACTTTACGCTGCACGGCGCCCTCGTACTGGCCGAACGCGCCCTGGCGCGCCGCGGACACCCCCTCGCCGGTTGGGCCGGCCGCGCCTGGGCGTTCGTCTGGCTGGTCGCGCCGCTCCCGATCCTCTTCCACCGCCCTTTCCTGGCCGGCGTGATCTGGCCTCTCTTGGGGATTTCACCGGGAGTTTAGGTGACGGCTCGCGGGCGTTCTTGCGGTGGCGCGGCCGGAGCTTAGGACCTAAGTTGCAGGCCCTTCCCCGCAATTGTGTTGGAGGCTCTGATGCGGACACGCTTGTGGCTGCCGCTGCTGGCGGCCTTGCTCGCCCTCGCCACTCCCCTCGCAGCCCAGGACTACGACGTGCTGCTGCGCGGCGGCCAGGTGCTGGACGGGACCGACGCGCAGGCGCGCGTGGCCGACGTCGCCATCAAAAACGGCAAGATCGCGCGCATCGGCAATCTGCCGAACGCGCGTGCGCGCACCGTCATCGACGCGCGCGGCCTCTTCGTCACGCCGGGTTTCATCGACATGCACTCGCACGCCGACTGGGGCTTCGGCGAGCCGGAGCTGAACCGCGCGCTCAATAACCTGACGCAGGGCATCACGACCGTCGTCGTCGGGCAGGACGGTCGGAGCGCTTGGCGCGTGGGCGAGACCATCGGAGACGCGATCCGGGTCTGGAGCGCGCAGGGCCTCGCGGAGAACGCCATCCTGCTGGTCGGGCACGGCTCGGTCCGGCGCGAGGTCATGGGCGAGGCCGAGCGCGCGCCCACGGCCGAGGAGCTCGAGCGTATGCGCGCGCTCGTGCGCCAGGCCATGGCGGGCGGCGCCTACGGCATCTCCACCGGACTGAGCTACGTGCCGGGCCGCTTCTCCACCACCGAAGAGGTGATCGCGCTCACGCGCGAGGTGAAGCCGTACGGCGGCTTCTACATCTCGCACCTGCGCAACCAGGGTGATCAGCTCTTGGAGAGTGTGTACGAGACCATCCGCATCGGCCGCGAGACGGGCGTGCCCGTCGTGCACAGCCACTTCAAGGCATCCGGCTGGCAGAACTTCGGCAAGGCCAGGCTGGCGATGGAGCGCATCGCGGAGGCGCGCGCCGCCGGCGTCGCGGCCTGGGTCGACGTGTATCCGTGGACGACGTCGTCCGACGGCATCGACGTCGACCTCCTCCCGCCGGCCGCATTCACGATCGGCCGCGCGGACGATTCCGCAGCGCTGCCCAACGTCCCGTTCGAGACGATGTCGAGTGAAGAGCTGGCCGCCTTCATCCTGGCCGGCAACGGCTGGATCCGGCGCACGACCACGGCCGGCTGGCTGGCTGCGCGGCCGCGCACGGAGTTGCTCGAGCTGGCGCGGGGCACCGTGCGCCAGCTGCTGCGCGGCTCGAACCGGCAGGTGGGCCGCGCAGCACTCCTGGCGCGTCTCCAGGACCCCGTGCTCGGCGACTCGATCCGCAGGATCATCGGCGGGGCGCTGGACCGGCGCGGCCCCGAGCTGTACGTGATCGAGGACGCCGCGGACGACCGGCTGGACGGCAAGACACTGGCGGAGGCGGCCGGGCTCCTCGGCGTCGACGTCGTGGAAGCCGCGATCCGGCTCGACCTGATGGATGCGCACGTCACGCACTTCCACATGAGCGAGCCGGACGTGGAGGAGATCCTGGGCTGGGACTTCACGGCCATCTCGACCGACGGCACGCTGCCCTACTTCGGCATCGGCATCCCGCACCCGCGCTCCTACGGCTCGTTCACGCGCCTCATCCGCCACTATAGCCTGGACCGTCAGGTGCTGGCACTGCCGCGCGCGATCCGCGCGGCCACCGGCCTCGCCGCCGACATGATCGGTCTCAAGGATCGCGGGTACGTGAAGGAAGGGCAGTGGGCGGACATCGTCGCCCTCGATCCGAAGACGATCGATTCGTGCGCCACCTACGCCAGGCCGCACTGCTACTCGACCGGTATCGAGTACTTGCTCGTGAACGGCGTGGTCACGCTGGAGCGCGGCCGCTACACCGGCGCGCTCGCCGGGCACATCCTGACGCCGCGCGCGGTGATCCCGACCGGCATCGCGACGGAATGAGCGCTGCGCCGGCTTCCGCATGGCGCGGCTGCGAAAGCAAGCGGCCGTTCTCGCCGCCTCCGGCCAGACCTCGCCAGTGACGGGCTGGCTGCCGTGGGCTTCCGGAGCCTTCGCCAGCCGGCCGGGGTAAGAACGAACGCCACGGCGGGCGGGAGCGGACGCGGGCACCCGACGGTGCCAGGAGGTGGGCCATGGAAGCGTACGTCTTCATCCGAGCAACCGCCAACAAGATCCCCGCAGTCCAAGCAGCGCTCCGCGATGTTCCCGGGATCAAGCGGGTCAACCCCGTCTGGGGCGTGCCGGACATCATCGCGCTCGCAGAGGTAAGCGATCTCGGCGCCCTTCGCGACCTCGTGCTGAACAGAGTGCAGAGGGTGGAGGGTGTGACCGAGACGGACACGCACATCGTCATCGAGTGAGGAAATTCGGGCCGTCCGCCTCGCCCGCCCAACGGCTCGCCCGAGCACAAGCGCGAGGCAGGGTTGACTCGCCGACCCGCAGAGCGGCGTGCTAGATTCTGTCGCCATGGACAGAACCTTCCGCCTGCTGCTCACCTTCGCCCTGTTCCTCGCGGCACCCGCCTTCGCACAAGATACCGCCGCCGACCGGGGCTTCATCTGGGAGGTGAGCGGCGAGCGGGGACGCGTCTACCTGGTGGGCTCGATGCACATGGCGCCGCCGGGCCTCTACCCCCTGCCGCCGCGCATCGACGAGGCCTTCGCCGAGTCCGAGGCGCTGGTGGTGGAGGCGGACGTGACGCGCGGCCAGGAAGCGGTGCTGGCGCGCGCGCTGTACCCGGCCGGCGACGAGCTGGGCAAGCACATCTCGCCCGCGCTGCTCGCGCGCACACTCGAGCGCGCCGCCCGGGCAGGGCTGCCGGAGGCGGGCGTGCAGCGGATGAAGCCCTGGCTGATCGGCTCGCTGCTCGGCGTGCTGGAGTTGAGCTCGTCCGGCTTCACCGCCGAGAACGGCATCGACCTGCACTTCTTGAAGCTTGCGCGCGAGGGGAAGCGCATCCTCGAGCTCGAGGGAGTGGAAGCGCAAATCGAGCTGCTGGATGGCCTCGAGCCCGCCGAGCAGGAGTTGTGGCTGGAGTATTCGCTCCGGCAACTGGATGACACGAGGCGGTTCGTGGATGAGCTGCTGGCGGCATGGCGCGCGGGCGATGCCGCGGCCATGGAAGCGCTGGTCACGAAATCGGTGCGCGACGAGCCGCGCTTCGCGCCCATCTACCGGAAGCTGCTGGACGATCGCAACGAGCGCATGGCGGAGCAGATCGAGGGGTATCTCCTGCAGGGCGGCAACTACTTCATCGTGGTCGGTGCGGGGCATCTGGTCGGCGAGAGGGGGCTCCTGCGGCTGCTCGGCCGCCGGCACGCCGTACGCCC
>JACQPS010000317.1 GCA_016207445.1 Gemmatimonadota bacterium
CCGCCGTGCGTTGCCGCGCCTTGCAGGACGGAGCTGAATGCCCCGGCCCCTTGCCGAAGGAGGAGCTCGAGTGCTGACCGACGCAGCCGATCGAGCGAGCGAACGCTACCTGGACCTGGTGCGGCGCCTCCAGGAGGCGGTGCTGGGAGAGTCCGGCGTGACGGAACCGTCGCTTCGAAAGGCTGTCGAAGCTCGCGCCGCGGGGCTGAGTGGCCGCGCGGGCCGTTCGGAGAACGTGCCCCCCGCGCTCACGCCGTTCGTGGACAAGGTGGCCCGACGCGCGTTCGAGGTGACGCGCGCGGACGTGGAAGCGCTGCGGCGAGCGGGATACTCCGAGGATGCCATCTTCGAGACCATGGCGAGCGCGGCGCTGGGCGCCGGCCTGGGCCGGCTCGAGCGCGGACTGGCCGCGCTGAAGGGGGAGGTCTGATGTTTCTGAGCGTGGTGGAGCGGGGTCATCGACTGCCGCAGAAGATGATGCTGGCGCTGATCCGCGTGCTTTCGCGTCGGCGGGCCGTGGACATCATCCGGACGCTGCTGTATCGTCCGGAGTTCTTCGGCAAGCACATCAGCGTCTGGACGCAGGCCGTCATGCGCGGGCCATCGGAGTGGAGCGTCGGCGAGCGGGAGCTGTTCGCCGCGTTCGCCTCGCGCCTCAACCAGTGTGTCTTCTGAACGCGAGCGCACGGCGCGGTCGCGTCGAAGGCACTGGGTGACGAGAAGCTCGTAAGCGCTGTAGTGGAAGACTGGCGGACGGCGCCGGTGGGCGAGCACGTGCGGCTGATGCTGGCTTTTCTGGAGAAGCTGACGCTGGAACCGGCCCGTGTGACCGCGGCGGACATTGCTCCGCTCCGGGACGCCGGTCTGAGTGACGCGGCCATCGAAGATGCGATTCATGTGGCAGTTCTCTTCAACATCTACGACCGCATGGCCGATTCGCTCGGTTTCGACATTCCCGGGCCAGAGGTGTTCGCCTACGGGGCGAACATGCTGCTGCGGCGCGGATACCTGTAGCTCTTTGCTCTGCTTCCGCGACGTGCCCGCCGATCCCACCTCGTCCCACGGCAGGTGAATTCTTGCGCCGGCATCTCCTGCTGCTACTGGCACTGGCCGCGGCCGGCTGCGGCCGCGGCCCGCCTCCGCTCTTCGAGCTGCTGAAACCGGACGCCACCGGCATCACCTTCGTCAACGAGGTGCCGGAAGACCCGGGCTTCAACATCGTCAACTACCTGAACTACTACAACGGCGGCGGCGTCGCCGCCGGCGACGTCGACAACGATGGCCTGCCGGATCTCTACTTCACGTCCAACGTGGGAAGCGACCGACTCTATCGCAATAAACGTGGTTTTCAGTTCGAGGACATCACCGAGCGGGCCGGCGTGGGCGGGGCCGAAGGCTGGACGACCGGCGTCACCATGGCCGATGTCAACGGAGACGGGCACGTCGACATCTACGTCTCGGGCGTCAGCTACCTCACCATGCACGGACGCAATGTGCTGTACATCAATGACGGGGACGGCACGTTCACCGACCGGACCGCGGAGTACGGTGTCGAGCACGTCGGCTATTCGACTCAGGCCGCCTTCTTCGACGTCGACGGCGACGGCGACCTGGACATGTATCTGCTGAACCACTCGGTCCACAGCGAGCGCGGGAGGAGCTCGCGGCCGCAGCGCGAACGTCACCCCCGGGCGGGGGACCGCCTGTTCCGAAACGACGGCAACCGGTTCGTGGATGTCAGCGAAGAAGCCGGCATCTACAGCGGCGTCGAGGGTTACGGGCTGGGCGTGATCGTGAGCGATCTCGACCTGGACGGCTGCCCGGACATCTTCGTGGCCAACGACTTTCAGGAGAACGATTTCCTCTACTTCAACAACTGCGATGGCACCTTCACGGAATCGATCACCACTGCGATCGGGCATACCAGCCGTTCCTCGATGGGAGTCGACGCCGCGGACTACGACAACGATGGCAGACCGGATGTGATCGTTCTGGACATGCTGCCGGAGCGGGAGGAAATCCTGAAGACCTCGGCGAATGCGGAGAGCTTCGAGATCGAGGCGCTGAAGCGACAGACGGGCTACCACACGCAATACGCCCGCAACACCCTCCAGCTCAACCGCGGCCAGCGGCGCTTCAGCGAGATCGGGCAGCTCGCCGGTGTTCATGCCACCGATTGGAGCTGGGCTCCGCTCTTGGCGGACCTGGACAATGACGGTTACAAGGACCTCTTCATCACGAACGGCATTGTTCATCGGCCGAACGATCTGGATTACCTGACCTACATCAGCCAACCCGCCGTTCAGGCGTCCCTGGACAAGGGCATCACGCAGGAGAACCTGACGGCGCTGCTGCGCAGGATGCCGCAGGTGCCGATCCCGAATTACGCGTACCGAAACAATCGCGATCTGACGTTCACGAACATGGCCGAAGCGTGGGGACTGGCGCAGCCGGGCTTCTCGACCGGCGCCGCCTACGTCGACCTGAACAACGACGGCGCCCTCGACCTGGTCGTGAACAACATCAACGCGCCGGCCGGGGTTTACCGGAACCGCGCCCGCGAGCTCGACGGAATCCATTACCTGAGAGTGGTTCTGCGCGGGTCCGGTGCGAATACGGCCGGCATCGGCGCAAAGGTGCTCATCCAGCACGACGGCATGCTCCAGATGCTGGAACAGATGCCCACGCGCGGCTTCCAGTCCTCCGTCGATGCCCGGCTGCACTTCGGCCTGGGCCCGTCCACGCAGATCGATTCCTTGATCGTGATCTGGCCGGACCATCGAACCCAGGCGCTGACCCACGTGGCGGCGGACCGGGAGATCACGCTTTCTCAGGACGACGCCGTCGGGGGGACCAGTCATCGAGTGGAGCCCGCGACGCCGCCGCTCTTCACGGTCTCCAGCCGGCTGGGGATCGAATTCGGGCACGACGAGAACACTTTCTTCGATTACCACCGCGAGTCGCTGATGCCGCACCAGCTTTCGACCGAGGGCCCCGCCCTGGCGGTCGCGGATGTGAACGGCGATTCCCTGGACGACATCTACGTCGGCGGCGCCAAGTGGCAGGCCGGACGGCTGTTCGTGCAGCAGCGTGACGGCACGTTTGGAGCGAGCAACGAGGCGGTATTCCAGGCGGACAGCCTGCACGAGGATGTCGACGCGGCCTTCCTCGATGCCGACGGCGACGGCGACCAGGACCTCTACGTGGTGAGCGGAGGGAACGAGTTCTGGGGGCATCACGACGCGCTGCGCGACCGCCTCTACCTGAACGACGGCCGCGGCGTCTTCCGCCGTGCGGGCGATCGCCTGCCGACGTTCTTCGAGAACGGCTCCTGCGTGGTACCGGGAGACTTCAACGGCGACGGCTATACCGACGTCTTCGTCGGCAGCCGCGCGGTCGCCCGCAATTACGGCCTCATCCCACGCAGCCATCTGCTCCAGAACGATGGCACGGGTCGGTTCACGGATGTTACCAGCGAGAAGGGTGGGCAGGCGCTGTCACAGGCCGGGATGGTGTCATCGGCCGTGTGGCTGGACTACGACCAGGACGGCCAACTCGACCTGATCGTCGTCGGGGAATGGATGCCGATTCGCGTCTTCCGCCAGGAGAACGGCCGGTTCGTGGACCGGACGGCCGAAGCCGGGCTTTCGGGCACGAACGGCTGGTGGAGCAGCGTCGCGGCCGTGGATCTGCGAGGGAACGGGCGCAAGGACCTCGTCCTGGGCAACCTCGGCCTCAACTCGTACTTGCGTGCCTCGCGGGCGCAGCCTGCCCGGCTCTACCTGCACGACTTCGCGCAGAACGGCATGATCCAGCAGGTTCTGACCTTCTACAAGAACGGCGAGAGCTACCCGCTGGCGGGTCGGGACGAGCTGGTCCACGCCATTCCGCGCCTGCGGGGCCGGTACGCCTCGTACGCCGATTTCGGCGCCGCCCGGATCGAGGATGTTTTTCCCGCGTCGGAACTGCGAAAGGCGCAAGTCCGGGAGGCGTACCTTTTCGCCAGCTCTGTCGCGCTGAACAACGGAGACGGCACCTTCACGCTGCAGCCGCTTCCGATCCAGGCGCAGTTCGCCCCCGTCAACGCGGTGCTGGCGGACGATTTCGATGGTGATGCGCGCACGGATCTGCTCGTGGCCGGCAACTTCTACGGGGCGCCGCCCGTGCTCGGGCGATATGACGCCAGCTATGGCTTGCTGCTGCGCGGCAAGGGAGAAGGGCGCCTGGAGCCGGTCGATATGGAGGTGAGCAACGTCGTCATCCAGGGCGAGGTGCGCGACCTGGAAGTGGTGCGGCATGCGGATGGCGGCCGACTGATCGTGGCCGCACGGAACGACGACTCGCTCCTGATCCTTCGGCCGCTCCGCTGATTTCGGCCGAGCGCGCCTGGGGCGCCCGCGCGCGGGAAGTCCACCACATCTCGAGCAGCAGCGCAGCCGGGCCCACGAGGAAGAGCGCATAGAACGGGGCGTAGATCACCTCGGCTAGCCGGAGGAGCATCTCCACGAACGCGATCAGGAATACGACCGCGACCGCGCCCCACTTCGACGCCACGGTGGTCTTCGGGTCCGTGATCATGAACAGCGCGAAGAGCTGGTACATGGGGCCCGTGATCGGGGCGATCTCGGTCACGAACGAGCCGCCAGTGATCAGGCTGCGCACGAAGGCGAGGAGGAAGAAGGAGGCCACGTACGCCGCCGTGATGTGAGCGCGCCCGGCGCGCCAGACCGCGATCGCGCCCACGGCCCAGATCACGAGCATCGGCCACAGATCGTTCCCCCACTGTACGCTCAGCGGCGCCACCGCGAACGGCCCCAGGAACAGCAGGACGCAGATGCCGAAGTTGGACGGATTCCAGAGGTGCCGCCCCTTCACGCACAGAATGTACTTCGACATGATGGACAGCACCCCACCCACGGCATACGGCCAGAGCATGGGCGAGCGGATCAGTATGGCCACGCTGATGCCGGAGATGTACGCGCTGGCGAGGTGACGCCGCTGGCCGAGCAGCAGGCGGCTCAACACCAGTTCGGCCGCGATGCACGACAGGACCGCCAGCAGGATCGCATCGTAGCCGCGCAGGATGCCGTACGACCAGTGGGCGCCGATCAGGATCAGCGAGATCAGGAGGGGCGCCGCCAGGCGCTTGTCGTAGCTCACCGGGGCTCCGTGACGGCGTGCAGCGCATTGAGCGCGGGCGAGTCGATCGTCTGGACCGCACCGGAGGGCCAGCGGATCACCACCTTGTCGACCAGCGAGGCCGGGCCCAGGCCGAAATGCACTCGTCGCTGATTCTGGGCCGCGAAACCGCTCCCGCCCTCGACCTGCTGGACCCGCTCCATGCCTGCCCAATAGAGGCGGACCTCCGCCCCGACCGCGCTGCGGTTGCTGCGCGTCCCTTCCAGCTCGAACGCGATCCAGTGGTGCTTGCGGGCGACCGTATTCCTGTAGACCAGGAGCGGACCGCGCTGGTAGGCGACCACGACATCCAGCACGCCGCGGTTCCATAGATCGGCGAAGGCCACCGCGCGCCCGTCGTAGGGGTTCGCGGCGCCGACGGCGCGGGTGACGTCGCGGAAGCGGCCGGCGCCGTCATTGAGCCAGACGCGGTCCTGCTGGTACCCGGACAGGCTGCGGCCCTCCATGGGCGGCCAGTTGCGCGCGTCGGCGATGATGTTGCGGTTCCCGCCGACCACCAGCGAATAGTCGTACCAGTAGCTGTCGCGCTTCTCGCCCGAGACGAACCCGTTCGTCACGAAGAGGTCGAGCCAGCCGTCGTTGTTCAGATCGCCGAACTGGGCGCCGTAGCTCCAGCCCGCCAGCTCGGCTCCCATCGCCCCCGCGAGATTCCGATAGCCGGGGACCTCCCCCGAGTCACTGGTCGGTACCCACAGGTCGTTGCCGTGCATGAGCACGCCGGGCTCGGCGATATTGCTGACGAAGAGGCTCCACTGGCCGCGGTTGAGCACATCGCCGAACGCCGCGTTCATGCCGCTCTTGGGCGCTCGCCCCACGCTCGCCTCGCGGCCGACCTCGCGGAAGCGCTCGCCGTCCTGGTTCAGGTACAGCTCGTTGATCCCGAAGTCATTGGCCACGAAGAGGTCCGGATCGCCGTCCCGGTCCACATCGGCTGCGGCGGCCGCGAGCGTCCAGCGCCGGCTGACGAGGCCCATCGTTTCCGCAACCTCTGCGAAGCTGCCATCACCGCGATTGCGGAACAGGTAGTTGCGCCCGCCGTTCTGCGCGTACTCGAAGCTCTCCGGCAGGATGCGCGTGGTTTTCAGGTGCCAGAGGTCCAGCTCGGCCGGGTAGTAGCAGCCGACGAAGAGATCGAGCCAGCCATCGCGGTCGTAGTCGAACCACACGGCCGTGTTGGCATTGATCCAGGCCGGCAGGCCGGCGCGCTCGCTCGCACGCGTGAAGCCCCGGCCCCCGTCGTTGTGGAACAGCTCGGGGCGGCCCCACTTGTAGAGAAACAGGTCCTCGTAGCCGTCGTTGTCGTAATCACCCCAGACGGCGCCCATGGAGGCGCCGGTGCCCGGGCGGTTCACGTCCGCCACGCCCAAGCCAGCCGCCACGTCCTGGAACGTGCCGTCGCGCTCGTTCCGGTAGAGTGCATTCAGGCTGCCCGCGCCGCTGTTCGTCACGTACAGGTCCTGCCAGCCGTCGCGGTCGAAATCGACCACCGAAACGGCGGCGCCAACGGAAGCCACGGCCGGCATGATGGGCTCGAGCTTGGGGTCGAGCCGCGGGGCCTGGTGGCTGAACCGGATGCCGATGTCAGCGGAGACTTCCTGGAGCACGAAACCATAGCGCTCGAGGGCCGCGCGCGGGCTGAGGCCGGCTTCCGCCACGTCGGAAGCCGAGGAAAAGCGCCGAATCGCCAGCGGCGTCAAGACCAGCGCCAGGAAGGCCAGCGTGGCCAGGATGCGCAGGAGGCGGCGTGTGCCCGGATCCGGCGCTCCGTCAATCCCTGCGTCCCTGAACAAGCGCATGATGGAAATCCTGTGGCGTGACGTAGCGCGTGTGGAAGATCTGCCAGTCCTCCGGGTGACGGCGATACGCCGGATCATCCTGCAACCGGCCGGGCGGCCGCGAATAATCGCTCAGCCCGTGGTACGGCAGCGGGAGGACGGTCTTCGAAAACCCGGTGTTGTAGTCTCCATCCTTCACCCAGCCATCGCCGATGAGGACGAAGTCGCGCGTCCAGCCGGCGGGTGGGTCGGGGTGGGCCGGGAAACGGAGGACCAGCTCATCGCCCGCGTTCATGATAATATACCGGTCGTCGACCGATTCGTTCAACGGGCGCACGTCGCCGTAGCGGGTATAGTAGCCGATCAGGTCACGCCACTGTGGTGCTGTGCCGGCAATCCTGTGGTAGTCGGGGAGCTCGGGGGCGGTCCGGCCGGCCTGATGCACTTCCGAGAAGCCGCGGTAACGCAGCTCGGCGGTGGCGGGGAGGAGCCGTCGCGTCCTCAGCGGGGTCTGCGGCTGCCCGAGGGCCCATGCGATCCGGTCCCAGTAGACTTCCATATTGGTGCGCAGGCGCAGGCGGCGCGGTGTATCCGGCCGGAACACGTTCTCCAGGTCGATGAGGATGGTCTTCGTCTTGCCGGCTGGAAACCCGAGATCGGATCGAACCACAGTCCAGCCACCGCGGCCGTCCGGCACCTCGAGCTGAAGCCCGTGCGGCGGTGGATGCCCGCCCTGGCTGATCGCCACGTTAATGGAAGCATCCGTGGGGTACACCCACCCGGACGCGACGAGCCAGACCGGTCCCCCCGCCGGCACGTCGTCTCCGAGCGCGATCTCCACGAAGTGGTCTTCGGCGATTCCCTGATACGGCCCACGCTCGAACGTGTCCAGGTAGTGTTCGTCGAGCGCCCGGACCCTGGCGGTGACGTCCCGGCCGTTCTGATCCCAGGCGCGCTCGACGGGGCGGGGCGGGCTCATCGCATGCAGGACGGGCACGGGCGCGGGGAGGGCGAAGCGCTCGTCGACCAGGACTTCCGTGCCTTCGGGGTGGTCGACGACGAGCAGCGCGACGTGATCGAAGAAGTGCGTCTCCCAGAGCTCGCCGGTGATGCGCACATCGTAGAAGCCCTCGCGGGCGGCCATCTGATCGCCGCGAATCTTGATCCAATCCTCGCTGTGGATGACCGCGGCTGCGCCCTGCGCGTTGATGCGCAGCCCGAGCGCGGTGCGCCACAGGAAATCCGTGACGAACCGCATCGTCCTGCCGTCGAACGTGAACACCGAGGGACACGAGCCCTTGAGCCGCTGGCGCGCGACCATGGCCTCGTTGGTCGCGGACAGGTTGAATTCGGCCTGGACGCTGCCGTTGGGCCAGACGATGCGGGCCACGTTCGCCCGCTCGTGCTCGCCCAGTCCGAAGTGGACCGTGGGCGCCTGAATCGGCTGCTTCTGGTAGAGCAGCCCCGCCCGGACCTCGATCTCGCCGCCGATGCCGAACGGGTTGATGCGCCGGTCGCCGGTCGCGCTCGCGGCCTGCGGCCGAAGGATGGTCGAGTAGTAGTCGCGGCTCCCGCGGTTGGCGAGCAGCCGCCAGGTGCCATCGGGCGCCAGCCCGATGAGGTCGAGGCGCCCCTCGCCGCTGAGGTCGGCCACGTCGCTGATCCGGTCCGCCAGGGACCGGTGGAGCTTCAATCCCTCGGGCGTACCGAGCCAGACCCGTGTGCCCGTGGGCGTGGAGGCCACGGCGTCGACGGCCCCGTTGTTGTCCAGGTCGGCGAGGAACAGGCTGGTCGAGGCGACGCCGGCGGCGGCGAAATCGGGCCAGCGGCCGACGGCGCGGGTCTGCCAGGCGTCGTCGGCAGCCCATACCAGGGTGAGCGTGCCGTCCGCCTGGAGCAGGACCAGGTCGAGCGTGGCATCCTGGTTCAGGTCGGCAACGGCGATCGCCTGCGCGCGCAGGGCATCGGGCAGCGGGTGCGGCTCGAACTGCGGCACGCGGTCGCGCAGGTTGAGGAACACGTGCAGGCGGCCCTCCGCGTCGAGTAGCGCCGCATCGGGGTCGCCGTCGGCATCCAGATCGGCCCACGCGAATTCGCGCAGGGCGGTCACGCCAGCGAAGTCCGGCCCCGGCTCGAACCGCCCGTCGCCGCGGTTGCGGAGCACGACGGGCGCGCCCTCGACGCGGGCGACGACGAGGTCCAGATCACCCTCCATGTCCAGGTCGGCGGCCCAGGCGCCGGTGTAGGCGCCACGAGCAACGGCGGGCGGGATCGCCTCCAGGGTCGCGTCGCTGAAGTCGCCGGCGTCGTCTTGACGAAGCAGGCGCAGCCCGCCCCGGCCTGCCAGCGCGAGGTCCACCCGGAAATCGTAATTGTAGTCCAGGGTAGCCACGGCGGAGGGCGGGAGCGGCGCGGTGTCGTCTCCGCCGGGGAAGGCAAACGTATCCGCCTCCTCACGGCTGGGTGAGATCCAGACGGTCCGCTGATCAGCGGCGACGAGCGCGAGTGGCACCTCCTCGCTCAGCCACACGCGGCGGACCCAGGCCCAGCGCCTCTCGCCGACCGAGAGCGACTCCGCCACGAAGGCGAGTCCCGTGTCCGGCGGCGCCGGCCGGGCGGAGGGGGCCGGCAAGAGCAGGAAGCGTTGCAGCAGGAGCTCCACGCCGTCGGGCGAGATCAGCAGGGCATCCTGATCGCGGCGGTAAACGGGGAGGCTCTGGAGCTCCGTCTGCACGAATGCGATCTCTGTGGCTGCGACGTCGAACTTTCCGGCCTCGCCGGCTGCCCGCACCGCCCGGAGCTGCGCGCCTGCCGAGGCGGTGGCTTCGGCCGACGCGTCGATTCGGTCGAGCGTCTCGCGCAGTGGCTGGATGTCCTGGCCTTTGGCCGCGAGGCGCGCCCGCTCCAGCAGCGCCACCAGGTTCACGGGCTGCACTGCCAGGATCCGGTCCACGAGCTGGCGCGCCTCCGCCGCGCTCCCGGGGCGGTCCTCCTGCTCGGCGATCTGCGCGAGGAGATACAGGGCCTTCAGGTTGCGCGGCTCGAGCTCGAGGGCGCGGCGGAGATGGCCCGTGGCCGCGTCCAGCCGCCCGCTTTCGCGCGCCACGAGCGCGGACAGCAGCTGGATCCGGCCGTTGTCGGGCGCGAGCGAGCGTGCCCGTTCCAGCCGATCAGCGGCGAGCTCGAGCTCGCGCCGCTGGAGCGCGACGAGTCCCAGGTCAGCCCAGGCGGCCGGCTCCCGTGGAGCGAGCTCCGTCACGCGTCGAAACATCGCCTCGGCCACTCCGCTCTCGCCGACCTGAACCGCAGCGACGCCCGTGTAGAATGCGCCGACGGCTTCTTCGTACATCGGGGATGACGCGTCCGGCGCGGCGCCGCGCTCGCAGGCCAGCGCTGCCG
>JACQPS010000332.1 GCA_016207445.1 Gemmatimonadota bacterium
CGCACCTTGAGCGCGAGCGAGTGCGGCGTGAAGGGCTTCTCGAGGAAGGCGGTGGCGGCGTCGTAGCCCTCGTAATGGACGAAGGCCTGGTCGGTGTACCCCGACATGAACAGCACCTTGGTGTCGGGGCGCAGGGAGGCCATGCGCTTGACCAGCTCGTGCCCACCCATCTCGGGCATGACGATGTCGGTGAGGAGGAGGTGCAGCGGTCCCTCGAGCTCCTGCGCCACGCGCAGCGCCTCGCCACCGTGCCTGGCCTCCAGCACGCGGTAGCCGTGCTGCTGGAGCACGCGCCGGGCGAGGGAGCGAACGGCGTCCTGGTCCTCGACGACCAGGATGGTCTCGGAGCCGGCCTGCGCCTTTTGCGGGGCCGGCTTCGGCGGCGGCGGGGCGGGCGCTTCCTGGAGCTGCGGCAGGTAGATGCGGAAGCTGGTGCCGTGCCCGAGCTCGCTGCGTGCGGTGATCTGCCCGCCGCTCTGCCGCACGATGCCGTACACGGTGGACAGCCCCAGGCCGGTGCCCTTGCCGCGCTCCTTGGTGGTGAAGAACGGCTCGAAGAGGTGCGCCAGGACCTCCTGGTCCATGCCGTGGCCAGTGTCGCTCACCACCAGCATGCCGTAGGCGCCGGGCTGGAGCCCCGACAGCCAGCGTGTGCTCTGCCGGTCCAGATCCACGTTGGCCGTCTCGATGGTGAGTCGCCCGCCCTGCGGCATGGCATCGCGCGCATTCACGACCAGGTTCAGGATCACCTGCTCGATCTGGCCGGGATCGCCCCGGACCGGCCGCAGCTCCGGCTCCAGGATCGTGATCAGCTCGATGTCCTCGCCGATGAGACGCCGGACCAGTTTGTCCATCTCGAGCACGACACTGTTCAGATCGACCGGCCGCAGCTCCAGCATCTGCCGGCGACTGAACGCCAGCAGCTGGCGGGTCAGGGACGTGGCCCGCTCCGCCGCGTTCTTGATCTCCTCGATGTCCTTGCGGCGCGGGTCGCTCGCGTCGAACTCGCCCAGCAACATCTCGCCGTAGCCGCGGATCGCCGTGAGCAGGTTGTTGAAGTCGTGCGCCACGCCGCCCGCCAACCGCCCCACGGCCTCCATCTTCTGCGACTGTCGCAGCTGTTGCTCCAGCTGCTTGCGTTCCGTGATATCGAGCAGGTAGCCGCGCATCTCCGTGAGCTCGCCCCGCTCATCGAACACGCCCACCAGCGTCTCCATGACGTAGACGGGCGTGCCGTCGGTCCGGCGCAGCTCGAGCTCGGAGCTGTCGATCCTCTTGTCCCGGCGGACGCGCTCCAGCATCTCCTGCCGCGCGCCGCGGTCGGGATAGAGGTCGCGCAGGTCGCAGCGCAGCGCGGCGTCGACGGAAGCGAAACCGAAGATATTGGCGAATGCGGCGTTGCAGGCCAGCAACCGGCCGTCCGGCGTGCTCACGAAATTGCCGGCCAGGTCCTCCTCGAACAGGACGCGGTAGCGCTCTTCACTGTCGCGTAGCAGTTGCTCCGCGCGCTTGCGCTGCGACACGTCGCGGTACTGCCACATGTGGCCGATAAACTTTCGCTCCGCGGAGAAGATGGGCAGGTAGTCGCGCTCGTAGACACGGCCATCCGTGAAGCGGAGCTCCTCCGCGAGCACCAGCTTTCGCCGACGAACCAGCTCGTCGATACGGGCGGGGAACGCTTCCGGATCGGCCAGCAGCTGCTTGACCTGCTGCGCCGCGCGCGCGCAATCGGCGCCGACCAGCTCCCGGGGCGGAACCGGGATGGCGAAAATGTCGCAGAACGCGGCGTTCACCGCGAAGATGCGCCGCTGCTCGGTCTCGACCAGCACGCCGGCCCGCATGTTGTCGATCAGCGCCGCGAAGAGCGCGAGATGCGCCTCCCGCTCCCGCTGCGCCTGGATGCGCTCGGTCACTTCGCGCAGCGCGAGCTCCATCGCGGGCGCACCCTCCCAGCTCGCGGGCGCGGACGAGACCTCGGCGATGAACTCGGAGCCATCGAGCCGCTGGAAGCGCGCCTCGAAGAGTGGGCCGGGCACGCCCGACTCCAGGATCTGCCTCAGCCGCTCGGAGAAGACGGAACGGGACTCCGGGTGGATCAGACGGCTGGTGTCGCGGCCCACCAGCAGCTCGCGCTCGGCCGCGCCGAACAGGCGCGCGCCCGCCGTGTTCACGAACACGACCCGCCCCTGGCTGTGCACGAGCATCGCGTCCGGCGACAGCTCGACCAGGCGCCGGTACTGCTCGCCTCGCTGCTCGAGCGATTGCTCGGCACCCTGCTGCTCCGTGATGTCGAGGGCGACGCCGACCACGCCCGCCTGCCGGGCGTTGGCGAAATACGGGTCGACCCGGACCTGCCAGATGCGGTCCGACCAGCGCGTGGTGTAGCTGACGGGGTCGCCCTCCAGCGCACGCCGGTGCGCGGCGATCGCCAGCGCGTCGGGGTTCTCGGTGCCGAAGAAATCGTACAGCGAGGCGCCCACGAGGCGGCTGGGCGAGAGGTTCAGGCTCGCGAGGCCGGCGCCCGCCACTGTGCGGACGATCAGCTGCTCATCGGTCGTCCAGATGATGGCGGGAAGCTGCGCGACCAGCAGTTGCAGCGCGGGATCCGCCGCGCTCGCCGCGGGCTCCGTTGGCCGCGCACGGCGGCCTCGTGCTCGCTTGGGCTGTCCGTCCAGGGCGGCGCCCTCCGCCGGGTCACGTGCCCCGGCCCATCACTGTGCGCAAAAAGAGAGTCCCCCGGAGGCAGCGCGCCGCCCCTCCGGAGCAGCGCAGGGTGTACCGGGGTCGCGGGTGGAAAGCCAATGTAATGCGCGGAGATGCGCCGCCGCAAGTTGACTCTCCGCGACGGGCGCGGCGCGACAACATCACCGGGCGCGGGGGACGGCGAGCGCCGCCCCCCAAGCACGATTCAAATTCGGCCCGGGCGCTGCTAGTCCACGCCACTCGTTCCGAGCTTGCCGCGGCCGACTTCCTCTTCCTCTTCGTCCGCGCCGCCCGGTTCGGCGCCCTCCAGCGCACCCTCCCGTTCCTCCGGGAGCTGCTCGATGCCCTCGCCGCCGACGCCGCGCCCGAGCTGCTCCTCGGATGGGCGCTCCAGCGGACGAGTCGGCTGCGGCTCGGGAGTCTCTTCCGGACGGACCGTCCGGCGGGGTGAAGGCGTACGGGTGCGGCTCGACTTC
>JACQPS010000322.1 GCA_016207445.1 Gemmatimonadota bacterium
CTCCGGCTACGTCGCCTGGCAGAACGGCGATTACCCGCACGCGCTGGAGCGGCTCGAGCGCCTGCTGCGGGCGCCCGGCGGCGACGCCCTCCTCCGCGCTGTGGCGCTGCTCACGGGCGAGCTGTACACGGTGGAGGAACTCGCGCCGGACGGACGGGCGGTGCAGTGGAGCCCGGACGGGCGCTTCGCCTCCTACGAAGCCGGCGCGGGCGGGGATGTCGTCACGCACGTCCTCGCGTTGCGCGCCGGAAAACTTCAGCGCCTCGCCACCGTCAAAGGGCGGAACCTGGTGTTCGCACCGGCGGGGGAGCAGGCGGCCTACCTGAGCACGGAGAGCACGCCGGACCTGATCGCCGCGCGCGTGCAGCTCGCTCGTGCCACGGCAGCCAACGACGGAAATGCGATCCGCCGTACCCGCGGGGTCGTGGCGCGTCTCGAGGCCGAGCACGCGCGCGTTCTCCTGCGCAACCTCGGCAACGGCCGGGAGCGCGAGCTGCCCACGCCGGCGCTGCTCAAGTGGGGGCTCGCGGTCGGGACTGACGGCCGGGTGTACGTGGTGGGACAGGAGCGGAGCGATACGGCCGGCCGCACCGACATCTACCAGCTGACTTCGTCCGCGCCGCGCCCGCTGACCAGCGGCTCGGGCCTCAAGCTCGACCTGATCGTCGTGCCGGGTGGGCAGCAGCTCGTCTACACTGTCGACAGCGTGGTCGTGACGATCCACGACCTCGCCAGCGGCGAGACCCGGCGGCTGCCCGGCGTCGCGCCCGCGGTCTCGGCGGACGGCAGCACGCTCGCATACCTGACGATCGGAATCGACGTTCCCACTTACGTCACGCGCACTGGCGGTGCACCGGACCGTGTGACCGCCGCGGCGGGCGAAAACACCGTGCAGGTGCTGGCGCTCCGGCCCGGCGCGGCGCCCGTCGTCGTCGCGAAGACGGCGGCGCCGGTCGCGAATCCCGTGCTCTCCGCCGACGGCCGGCTGGTCGCGTACCAGGCCATGCCGCGCGATGATTGGGAGCTGTTCGTGGTGCGGCGCGACGGCTCGGGTGCGCTGCGGCTGACGCAGGAGATCCAGCACGATCTCTTCCCGCGCTTCCTGGGCGGCGAGCGCGTCCTCGCCGTGATGGGAGAGCAGCGCCACCGGCGCTCCTATCTATACGACGTGCGCACGCGCGAGCGCACGCGGCTCTTTCACAACAACACGGTTCGCACGGTCGCGCCCGAGTACGAGTGGGCGCCCAGCCCGGATGGCAGCAGGATCCTGGTCGTGTCGGAGCGGGACGGAGACACCATCTCGCCCGACAGCGCTGTCTACCTGGTGGATCTGACACGGCCGGTCGGCCCGCCCGAGGTGCTCGACCGGCTGCGGCGCAACCTGGCCGCGGAGCGCGAGCTGCGCGAGCGCGGGCAACGCCTGTTCGAGCCGATCGCCGGCGAGGTGCGCGGCGCCGTGGCCGACGTCTCCGTGGCGCGTATCTACGAGTACGAGAAGGCGCTCTACGAGTTCGGCTCGAAGCACATGACGCAGCCCGGAAACCGGCCGGCAATCGACTATCTGGCCGCCATGCTGCGCTCGTTCGGCTACGAGCCCGAGCTGCAGTGGTTCGAGCCGGCGCCCGGGATCCGGACCGCCAACGTGATCGCCACGCTGCCCGGCACCGTGAACCCCGAGCTCGTCTACGTCGTGAGCAGCCACTTCGATTCGGTGCGGGATGGGCCGGGCGCGGACGACAATACCTCGGGCACGACCGCCTTGCTGGAAGCCGCACGCGTCCTGAGGGACCGGCCCATGGCCGCGACGATCAAGTTCGCGTTCTTCACGGGTGAGGAGGCCGGGTTGCGCGGCAGCCGCGAGTTCGTGCGGCGCGCGGTCGCGAGCGGCATGAAACTGGTGGGCGCGCTGAACAACGACATGATCGGCTGGGCGAACGACCAGCGGCTCGACAACACGATCCGCTACTCGAACGAGGGCATCCGCGACCTGCAGCACGCAGCCGCGTTCCTGTTCACGAACCTGATCACGTACGATGCGAAGTACTACAAGAGCACGGATGCGCACGCCTACTACGAGGCGTACGGCGACATCGTGGGTGGCATCGGCTCGTACCCGATCCTGGGCAATCCGCACTACCACCAGCCCCACGACATCCTGGAGACCATCGATCATCGGCTGGTGGCGGAAGTGAGCAAGACGACGATCGCCTCCATCATGCTCATGGCGGCGAGCCCGGCGCGCCTCGCGGGGTTGGTGGCGCGCCCGCGCGGCGCGGCCCTCGAGCTGAGCTGGGCGGCGGCGCCGGAGCGGGGCGTGCGCGAATACGTGGTGGCGGTCGCGCCCGCCGGCGGCGCGCCGCGCGTCCGCCTGCGGGTGAGCGAGCCGCGGGCGACCCTGCCGGAGGTGGCGCCGGGCTCGGTGGTCGCGGTCAAAGCCGTGCACGAGCGGGGGTTGGAAAGCTGGGACTGGGCGCGAGCGACGGTCGCGGTCGCGGCGGGTGGCCGGTAGCGGGCTTGCCGCCGCACCGGTGCGCCATTAAGCTGTTTGCCAGCCCGCCTGCCGGCCTGACGTGAGGGCCGAGACCCCGCCTGAACGTATTTCGGAGGACCTTTCTTGGCCGGAGACGCCGGGCAGCGTCTCGAGGGTGCCAGGATCCTGGTCGTCGATGACGACGCCACGGTCCGTCGCCTCGTGCGCTGGCACCTGGTGCGGCAGGGTGCGCAGGTGGCGGAGGCCCGCACCGCGGCCGAAGCCATCGCCCTCCTGGAGACCGAGCCGCAGGATCTCCTGCTCACCGACTACGACATGCCCGGCGAGACCGGCCTCTGGCTGAAGCAGGAGGTCGAGCGGCGTTGGCCCGGGCTGCCGGTCCTGCTGATGACCGGCTCCGCAGCCGAGGCGCCGGCGCTGAAACCGCTCGCCGAGTCCGGCCGGCTGCTGCTCAAGCCGTTCGGGCTGGACGAGCTGCGCCAGGCCGTCCACCACGCCCTCGCCGCCGTCGGCTGGCGGTCCGCGCGCGGACCCGCCTTCTCGCCCGAACATTACCGTAGCCTGGTCGAGCACATCAGCGCGGCCACGTACCTCGGTCCGCTCGAGGCCGGCGGCCTGCCCATCTTCGTCAGCCCTCAGATCGCAGACCTGCTCGGTTTCTCGCCCGTGGAGTGGCTGGGGGATCCGGCGCTGCCCGTCACGCGCCTGCATCCCGACGATCGCCCGCGCGTGCTCGAGGGACGTGCCCGCCTGCTCGCCACGGGCGAGCGTTTCCGATCCGAATACCGCTTTCTAACCCGCAACCGCGGCTACGCCTGGATCTACGAGGACGCCAGCGTCGCCGAAGCCTTGCCCGGCCAGAAGATGGTGCACGGCTTCCTGCTCGACATCACCGAGCGCAAGCTCGCCGAGGAGGCGCTGCGCGAGCTCATGCTGCTCGACCGGCTGACCGGCCTTTACAACCGCCGCGGTTTTCTGGCGGTCGCCGAGCAGCAGCTCGTGCTGGCCGAGCGCAAGCACCGGCGCCACCTGCTTCTGCTCGCCGATCTCGACGGGCTCCGGCAGATCAACGACAGCCTGGGCGAGCGCGAGGGCGACGTCGCCCTGCGCGAAGCGGCGGGCGTATTCGCCAACAGCTTCCGCAAGTCGGACGTCATCGGCCGCATTGGCGGCGACGAGTTCGCCGTGCTGGCCGTCGAGACGGATCCGGTCGGCAATGGCATGCTGATCAACCGGCTGCAGCAGCGCGTGCTGGCTCACAACGCGCGCCGCCCCCGCTATGGCGACCTCTCCGTCACGATCGGCGCGGCCGTCTACGATCCCGATCAGCCGACGACGCTACCCGACCTGCTCGCACAGGCCGACATGTCGCTCTTCGAGCAGAAGCGGACGCACGGCGGCGGCCCTGCCGCATGAGCTCCCTCGCCGGCCTGCGCTGCGAGGCGTGCCGCCGCGACTCGCCGCAGGTGACGCCGCAGGAGAGGGCGGAGCTGCTGCCCCAGATTCCCGAGTGGCAGATCGTCGAGCGCGAGGCGATCCCCCGCCTCGAGCGGACCTATCGCTTCCGCGATTTCCTGCAGGCATTGCGCTTCACGAACGCGGTCGGCGAGCTGGCGGAGGAAGAGGGGCACCACCCGGCACTGCTCACCGAGTGGGGGCGAGTCACCGTGAGCTGGTGGACCCACAAGATCCGCGGCCTGCACCGGAACGACTTCATCATGGCGGCCAAGACGGACCGGCTGCACCAGGAGACAGCTTAACTGGTCGGGTAAAACCGCTCCGGGCTGTAGCGGGGCGCGCGGTACAGGTCGTCCGTGCCGCCCGTGCTGAAGGCGGCGAGCAACTCCTGCTCGTAACCGGGGTCCAGGGGCAGACCCTCGTAGGTGGGGAGCCCCTCCACTTCACTGCCGGACAGGAGATCGACCATGACGTTCTGTTGCTCGGGATCGAGACGGGCGTAGCCCACCGGAATGAGCACGTGCCGCCCGCGCCCGCGCTCGCCCAGCCGGCAGTCCAGATAGCGCACCTTCTCCAGCGCGGTGTCTACCAGTAGCTCATCGACTTCACCGACCTTCTCGCCGTGGGACTCGAGAACGTCCCAGCCGCGCGGGTCGCCATCTCCTTCCGCGATCCTGTAGCCCCCCTCGAGGTCCTGCATCTCGACGAGGCGCCCCGCGCCCGCGCTCGGCGCGCTCGACGGAACCGGCGGATTGAGCACTTCCAGGCCGCCTGGCTCCGGCGCCGCGCCGCGGTAGACCCCGTCGTAGACGCGGCTGAGCCCGATCTCGTAATCGCGGGTGAGCGTCGCGAGGTCGTGGGTGTACGCGGGGATCCGTTCGAGCTGGTCTTTGCTCAGATCGGGGAGGCGCACGACCTCCGCGTCGGCATCGACGCGCGCCTGCCCGATCGGCAGCAGCACGTGCTTGCGTAGCCCGCCCAGGTCGATGTCCAGGTAGCGCGGACGACCGCCCTCATCCACCAGCAGGTCGTCGACATTGCCGACCCTCTCGTTATCGACCGCGGTCTCGACCCTCCAGCCACGCACGTCGAACGTGCCGAGTGCGAAGCGGTAAGCAAGATCCTGCGAGAGCGGGATCAGCGGCATCGGTTCCCTCCGTTCGCTGTCACGGCGGCACTCTCGCGATCTTGCGGCGCAACGCATGTGCCAGTGCCCGGGCCGCGGCTCACCGGCTGCTGCGATTGCCCGCCGCGCCCGGCGTGACCGGCTCGTTCCCCACGACTGCGCCCAGCCCGATCGCGACCACCGGATTCACGTACGCGTACGTCGCCACGCGTGCCGGTGTCGTCACGCGCAGACCCGCCATGAGCTGGGGCGGCACCGTCTCCACCGCGTAGCGGATCGCCAGATAGGTGGAGCCCCACACCAGGTAGATC
>JACQPS010000349.1 GCA_016207445.1 Gemmatimonadota bacterium
CGCGGGATCGACGACCGCGGCGACCCCGACGAGATGAGCTACCGCCAGGTGCTGCGGTCCTACCTGGCCGCGCTCAGCGCGCGTGTGCGAGCGTACGACCAGACCGGCCGGTTTCCGGTCTACATCATCCTCCTGGACGAATGGTTCTATCAGGTGAGGCGGGGCTGGCTATGGCTGAACCTGCTGGAAGACCCGACGCGCTACGAGCTGCGGCTGCCCGAGCGCTTCGCGGCCTGGCAGGACTCCATCGCGGCGGCTCAAGACTCGCTGCGGGCGGCCATCGCCGCGTCCAGGCTGCTCCAGGCGCAGAAACGGCGGTACGGCGAGGCGTGGCTGCGCAACCTGATCAAGGTGCACGTCAACATCACCAACCCCGCGGATCCGTCCTTCTGGAGCTTCGGGGTGGTGCCGCTGCTCCCGCTTCCCGACAACATGATGCGGGATCACCGCAAGATCGTCTTCTACGACCTCACGGAAGAGGATCCTTACCGGGGGGAGGCCCTGTTCACCGGGGCCGGCGTCGGGGAGCACTATGCGAGCCTGTCGTGGGAAGACCGCTCCCTGCTGGTGCGTGGACCCGCCGTGCTGGGCCTGAAGGACGCTGCCCGCAACGCTCTCCTGAATCAGGGAATGGCGGAGCACGAGATCCCCTATCCGCTTCAGCCCCGTCCCAGGGCGCCGGATTACGACACGAGAATTCGGCGCGCCGTCGAGCGCAGGCAGCAGCCGGTGCGCGCGCTCGAGATCCACAACGGCACCGGCTTCGACACGAAGCAGGTCAACACGGCCAAGGCGGTGCTGTACACGCTCATGCCGCCGGGATCCGTCATCAAGATTCCGGATTCCCTCTGGAACAGCGCCTTCTGGGGAGCGGCTCTGTTCGGCTGTGCCCTCAGAGGCGTGCGGGTGCTCATCATCGCGCCGTCGCTCAAGCACAACCCCGTGCCGGTGTCGGGCGAATTCAGCCGCAGTCAGGAGCTGCTCTGGCAACTTCTGGCGGCCCAGCGCCTGCTCGCGCGCGAGATCGCGGCGGCCGGCGGCCTGCTGAAGGTCGGCATCTACGCCCCGGAATTCGAGGTCACCAACATCCCCGCCAAGGTTCGCTCCGTTCAGCGCACCTTCGCCGAGCATGCCTGGCTCCGGGAGCTCTTCGGGTTCCCGCCGCCGGTGTACGAGGACCTCGCCGAGCTCGCGGACGCGATCGCGGGCCTCGCCATGGCCCCGGTACCCACGCCGGAATTCGAGTTCGACCCGGTACCCAAGCTGCACCTCAAGGCGAACTTCTTCGCCTCTCGAGAAGCCTGGGGGCTCATGAGTCGTCCCGAATGGGGAGCGTTGACCTGGGAATATGTGCAGCAGCGCATCGCCCAGGTGCAGACCCGTTCGGCCGCCGTTGCAAGCTTCGAGGAGTTCCCGGAGGCGTTCATCGATGTGGGCGGAGGGATGGTTCAGGAATGGTTCGATGCCCTGGACCCCACCAGCCGCGAGCGCGTCGTGTTCTATACGCTCATGGGCTCGCAGAATCAGAACTACCGCAGCATGGTGATCGACGGCGAGGTCGCGTTCGTGGTCTCGAAGTGGCCGAGCATCATCCCCTATCTCGATCTCATCTCGCTGGTGGGGCAAAGCCGCTGGCTGGACGACCCCGCCCAGCTCGCGCCGCTACTCCCGCCGCAGAGCGAGTGGAAACGCCGCTTCGCGCGCTGGGTCAAGCTGGCGCTCTGACGGGCGCCGCGGCTGGCCGAGCGGGAACTGCCACAGCAAAGACGGAAAGAGCGCAAAGAACCCAATGCAATTCTGTTCTTTGCGTCCTTGGCGTCTTTGCGGTTGCTATTTCTGCCCCAGCGCCACCCACGCCTGCGCCCGCTCCATGTGCTTCTGGACCTGGTCGGCGTGGCCGAGCAGCTCGTGGCCCTGGGCGGCGGCGAAGTGGGTGTAGGCGTAGTAGTAGGGGATGCCCTGCGTCGCCGGGTCGACCCAGCGGGTCCAGCGGTCGGGGATGCCGCCGCGGTGCAGGAACACGTTCCAGACCAGTGAGTCGGTGCGCGGCAGGTCGAGGAAGAGCCCGGTGATGCCAGCCATGGGATTGTTCTCCGGCGGCATGGCGATGATGCCGCGCGCCGGGTCCGGCTGCACCGGGCCGTTGTTCAGCTTGAAGGCCACGCCCTGGCGGATGAGGTGCCCGGTCAGGTTGAGCTTCTCGTAGGCCTGCGTGGTCGTGGCGAAGTAAACGGGGCGGTCGTCGATCGCCTCGGTGATGATGGCGGTCATGAACATGTCCGCGGGGATCATGACGGTGCCGCGGTCGATGGCGGACTCGACAGCGCCGGCGCGGAACACCAGCGGGTCGCGGGTGGCGAAGGGCGGGGTGGCCGCGATCTGGTCGATCTGCTCGTACGTGAGTTGGACGATCGACTCGCGCGGCGGCCGGCGCCCGGGCTCGAGCAGGCCGCGCACCGCCACGCCCGGCTCATCCGGCCGGCGCGATTCGACGGTGTAGAACGAGGGTCCTTCCTCGGGCTCGTAGGGGCGCTGGCAGACAATGCGCGTGGGATCGGCGACCGGCGACGATCCCGGCGGGCACGGCGTCGTCAGCTGCTTGAGCTGCTGGACGTACCAGGGCGTGTTCAGGTAGCTCATGACGATGACCGTCACGTCCTGGCGCATGCCTTCCACCTCCTGGAGATACCAGAGCGGGAAGGTGTCGTTGTCGCCGTTGGTGAAGAGCACGCCGTACGGCTCCACGCTCATGAGCAGGTTGTGCGCCCAGTCGCGCGCCGCGTAGTCCTCGGCGCGGCTCGCCCACCCCCAGTTCAGCGCCAGCGGGATGAGCCCGAGCGCGAGCACGGGGGCGGCGACGAGGTGCGGCCGCCGCAGCCCGGCCAGCCGCCCCCGGGCCGCGTCCATCCAGCCGCTGTCTGCGAGGCCGGCGGCCAGCCTCTGCCACAGCGCCGCCAGCCCGATGCCCGCCCACACGCCCCAGAGCGAAAAGCCGACGATGAAGAAGTAGTCGCGCTCGCGCACCTCGTGCGCCTCGCGCCCCTGGATCTCGGCGGGCGCCGGCCAGGAATAGCCGTACTTGAAGTTCAGGTAGAAGAGCAGGCCCAGCGAGAGCGTGGCGAACAGCACGGCGACGTACGCGCAGCTCACGCGATCGCGGCGATAGTGCGTCCAGGCGCCGAAGAGGCCGAGCCCGCCGAACAGCAGCGTAAAGAGCGGGCGCAGCCCGCCGAAGACCGCGTCGTTGCCCGCCAGCGAGCGCGCCCACTGCCAGTCGAAGTACTGGACGTAGTTGCCGATCTGGGCCGCAAAGAGCTGGAGATCCCGCGGCAGCCCCGTGATCGGGTTCATGAACATGGACGGCTTGTCGTACTGCTCGCGCGCCAGCGACGCCGACAGATTCTCGCACCCGCTGCGCCCGAAGGAAAGGATGCTCTCCAGCGCCGCGCCGATCGTGGGGCAGGTCGGGTCCGCCTCGTTGATCACCGGGTCGAGCCCGGCCCGGAGCGGCAGGAAGAGATGGATCGACAACCCGATCACCGCCGCCACCGCGGCCGCAGCGTACAGCTTCCAGTTGGTGAGCGAGCGCGGCTCGATCAGGAGCACGTACAGGATCAGGGCGGGTGCCGCCAGGAACGCCATCAGGACGAGCAGGTTGTCGTCCTTGCCCTCCCCGATCCGCTCCTGCCAGCGGAAGAGCAGCCACGTCAACAGCGCGATGGTCGCCAGCGAGACCGTGTAGACCTTCTCGTTCACGTTCGACTGGTTCCACACCGTGAACGCG
>JACQPS010000324.1 GCA_016207445.1 Gemmatimonadota bacterium
CGCACCGCCCCCGCTCCGTCCCATAGGAGCGGGGGCGGTCTTGCATTCGGAACTGATCGCGTAAGCTCCGCGCCATTCTCGCTTTTCCTTGCATCCTCCCAGGGTGCGCGCCAGATTGCCCAGACTATGACGGGACCGCAAGAGCGAGCGAAAACCTCGGCGGATGAGCCCGGGGAAACGCGGGCCGGATACGTGGCACTGGTCGGCCGGCCGAATGTGGGGAAGTCGACGCTGCTGAATACGCTGATCGGGGAGAAGCTGAGCATTGTGACGCCACGGGCCCAGACGACGCGCGAGCGAGTGCTGGGCATCTACACCGTCGAGGACGCGCAGATCGTCTTCGTCGACACGCCCGGGCTCCTGGAACCTCGCTATCTGCTGCAGGAGTCCATGCTCGAGCAGGCTCTCCTCGCGCTGCGGGAATCCGACCTCGCCCTCCTCCTCCTCGACCCCACGGACCCGGAAGAAACCTTTCCCGCCGCGCCAGCGCTCGACGCGCTCCGACGGCGGCGTGATCTCCTGGTCGCGATCAACAAGATCGACCTGGCCGCGCCGGAGACCCTGGACCGGTTGGCGGCGTGGGCGCGCGAGCTGTTTGGTGTCGAGCCGTTCCGCGTCTCGGCCGCGAGCGGGCAGGGGACGGGTGAGCTGCGCGACGCCCTGGTCGCTCGGTTGCCGGCGTCGCCCCTCCTCTACCCTCCCGACGAGATCGCGGTGCAACCGGTTCGGTTCTTCGTGGCCGAGCTGGTGCGCGAGACGATCTTCGAGGACTACCACGCAGAGGTGCCGTACGCGACGGTGGTGCGGGTTGAAGAATTCCATGAGGCTGAAGACCCTATCCTCATACGTGCAAACATCTTCGTCGAGCGCGAGAGCCAGAAAGCCATCCTGATCGGCGAGCGGGGCGCCGGCATCAAGCGACTGGGTCAGCGTGCGCGCGAGAAGATCGAGGCGTTTGTGGGGGCCAGGGTCTACCTGGAGCTGTGGGTGAAGAGCATGCCGCGCTGGCGGAAGCAGCCCGGGGCGCTCCGGCTCCTCGGGTACGCGGTCCCACGGGAGCAGCGGGGTTCGGGTGGGGGTCGCTCGTCGCGCGGGGGCGAGCGCGCGCGTTCATAAGGAGAAGTTCATCAGAGAAGGGGGGGAGAGGGGGGCGCCTCGGGCGGACTCAAGAGGGAAGGAGCACATGCTCGACAAGGAATTGCTGGAGATCCTGGTCTGTCCCAAATGCAAGGGAGAGCTCGAGTACCGTGTGGAGGCCCAGGAGCTCGTCTGCCATGCCTGCCGCCTGCGCTACGAGATCCGGGATGACATTCCGATCATGCTGGTGGACGAGGCGAAGCCGCTCTGAGCCGAGCACGGGCGCGGCTGTCCACGCGCTGATGCGGCTGCCGCGGCCGGTGGCCCTGCGGCTTGCCGTGCTCCTGCTGGCGCTGCCGGCAGCGGCGCTCGGGCAGGGTCGGCGCTTCTCGCCGGCCGTGCCGCTGGAGCCTGCGGACCAGCTGCAGAGCCCGAACGCCGAGTGTTGCTTGATCCTGCTGCTGCCGGTGGGCGCACGGGCCGTGGCGCTGGGCGGCGCTACCGTGGCCCGCACCTCCCCCGACGCGGTGTTCGCGAATCCGGCCGGGCTCGCCGGCATCGCGGCCAACGAGCTCGTGCTCCACTACACGGCGAGCGTGGCGGGGCAGACGACCGCTGTCTCGCTGCTGTTCACGCCGGCGGTCGTGGGAACGCTGGGCGCCTCCTATCAGCTGGTCGATCACGGCGAGATCGAGCAGACGGACGAGACCGGCCAGAGTGTCGGCAGTCTGTCGCTCCGTCACCACGTGCTCGTGGCGTCCTTCGGTACGGTGGTGACCGGAGGCCTCGCAGCGGGGCTCAACTACAAGCTGTATCAGTTCCGCATCGGCTGCCGCGGCGCATGCCGGCTGGAGCGGCGTACGGCGACGACGCACGCAGTCGATGCGGGCATCCGCTACGTGCCCGAGCGGCTGCCGGCGCTGCAGTTGGGCGCGGCGGTGACCAGCGTTGGCTTCGCGCTGCAGGTGGTGAATGCGGAGCAGGCGGATCCGCTGCCCACGCGCGTGCGGCTCGGCGCGGCGTACGAGGTGCTGCGGCACCTCCAGCCGGACAGCACTGTGGCCCTCTGGGTCGCTGTCGAGCTCGCGGACCGGTGGCGAGATCCCGGTTCGCCGCAGGCCTCGCTCGGGTTGGAGCTGGCCGCCAGCGAGGCTGTCTTCCTGCGCGCGGGCTACACCTACGGCGACGGGCTGGAAACCGGCGGCTCCGTCGGTCTCGGGCTCCGCTACGCCCGCTTCACCGTCGCCATCGCGAAGTCGTTCGTCCCCTCCGTGCTCGACCCGGAAGAGGAGCCGCTGCAGCTCACGTTCGGCATGAGCTTTTAGGCCGTGCTCCGCCGTCTTGCTCTCGTGCTCCTGCTCCTGTTCGTGCCTGCCGCCGCCGCGGCGCAGGGCCCGGTCAGCGCCCGCTTCGCCACTGCCACGAGCCCCGACACCAGCCGGGAACGGACGGGGGCGGGGCGGGCCTTCCTGGCGTCCGCGCTCCTGCCCGGCGCCGGTCAGAAGCTGCTCGGACTGGAGCGGTGGGTTCCATACACAGCGGTCGAGGCCTGGGCGTGGGCGCGGTTCCTGGACCGGCGCTCGGAGGGCCTCGACCTTGAGCGCCGCTACCGCGACCTGGCGTGGTCGGTGGCGCGGCGCGTGAGTCGGGGACCGCGCCGGGACGGCGAGTTCGAGTACTACGAGGCGCTGATGCGCTTCGGCGCGAGTGGCGCCTTCGACGCGGATCCGCTGCGCGGCGGGCTCCAGCCGGAGCTGGACGAGCAAACGTTCAACGGCTCGACGTGGGCACTCGCGCGCGCTCTCTTTCTGAGGGCGGGCGCCGATACGGTTCCGCCGACGGCGCCGGAGTACCAGAAAGCGCTGGAGTACTACCAGGAACACGCGATCGCACCGGAGTTTGCCTGGGCCTGGGGCGAGAACGGGCTGGAGCAACAGGTCTTCGGGCGTCTGATCGGAGAGAGTGATGAAGCGCGACGCGCGGCGACGCGTGTGCTGGGTTTGATCCTTGCAAATCACGTCGTGAGCGCGGTGGACGCGCTCGTCAGCTCGCGCCTGCGCGCAGCGCGCGCCAACCCGCCCCCGGTGGAAATCGAGAGCATGCTGGAGCCGCAGGGGGCCGTCCTGCGCTGGACGGCGGCGCTGCGCATCGCCTGGCCTCGGAGGTAACGTGCCGGTCAGCCCGGAGCGGATCGTCGAGCACCTGCGGAACGTGGCGGGGCGTCCGCTGAAAGCCAAGGAGCTCGCCCAGGCGCTCGACGTCGCCACGGCGGACTATCAGGC
>JACQPS010000316.1 GCA_016207445.1 Gemmatimonadota bacterium
CAGGATCACTGCACCCGCACTTCCGTCCGTTCCCGCGCTCGCCACCCACTTGCCGTCCGGGCTGATCGCCACGCCCATGCCGAGCGCCATCGGTCCCGCGATCGAGCCCGCCTCCTGCGCCGCGTCCACCGACCAGATCTTGGTCTTCAGGGAGTGTGCGCTCACCAGAATCTTGCCGTCCGGGCCGAGCGCGAGCGCCGTGATCTGCTCGTTGGGACCGCGCAGGCGCTTGAGCTCCTGACCGGTCTCGACCGACCACACCTTGATCAGCCCGTTCAGGTCGGCGCTGGCGAGGAGCCTCCCGTCGGGCGAGAGCGCGAGCGCGCCGATATACGTGCCGCCGTGGCCACCCAGCGTCTTCCATTCGGCGAGGGAGACGAACTGAGCGGAGATGCGGGCCGGCAGGAGAGCGCTGGTAAGGAGGAGCGAGACGAGGACCCGAAGCGCGCGCCGGCCACGCATCCAGGACCGGCGCGTCGCGGGGCGCACCGAGCAGGCGGTGGTCGGGGAGAGCGGTGCGTACTCGTAGCGGCGCATGGGATCCTTCGTCGGATACCGGCGGGGAGGCGCTCTGAATATTCAGGCGAAGAGAGCGCGCGGCAAGCGCCGCGCGCCCGCGCCGGCGCGGTCAGGTGCCGGTCGTGAGCCGCTTCCGGGCCGCCCCGAACAGGATCGCCGCGAGCGCCAGGAAGACGACCAGGGCGACCAGATCGTTCTGCGCGATTCCCTCCCACCACCTCGCGCCGAGATCGAAGGGGAGGATGCCCGGTGCCTCGCCTGCCCGCGCGGCCGCGGCGGCCGCCGCGGAGCGTCTCGCCTCGATGGGCGCGACCACGAGCAGCCCGGCGAGGGATCCGCCGGCGATGAGACCGGACGCGAAGAGGGAGCCGCTCGAAACTTCGCCCTCACCGGCGGTCTTGGCGCCCTTCGTCGTCTTCTCCACCAGCCAGCGCACGACGCCGCCCGCGAAGATCGGGGCGGTCGTGGCGATGGGCAGATACGCGCCGACCGCGAACGCCAGCGAGCGCACGCCCGCGAGCTCGAGCACGATCACCATGAACACACCGAACAGCACGAGCCCCCACGGCAGGTTCCGGTTCAGGATGCCGTTGATGACCGTGGACATGAGCACGGCCTGGGGCGCGGGCATGTCGGCGGAGCCGATCCCGGGCGCTTCCTGCCACTCGATACGCTGTGTGGAGGCATCGTAGTAGTAGCGGCCATCCGGAATCGCCCGGGAGCCGATCACGTTGATGAGCTGATAGTCCTTCTCCGCGTACTCGATGTCGCCCAGCACCTTCATCTCGGTCGGCGCCAGCGTCACCTGCTCGAAGTCCCGGCGCTCGATCCGCGTGTAGGCGCGGTTCAGGTAGGTGAGCGTCCAGCCGATCACGGCGACGGAGGCGAGCACGCCGATGACGAGCGCGACTTGCTGGCGATAGGGTGTCGCGCCCACCAGGAAGCCGGTCTTCAGGTCCTGCGACGTCGCGCCCGCGTTCGCCGCGGCGATGCACACCACCGCGCCCACGCTGAGCGCGACGGCCGCCCAGGCGCCGCCGACCCACCCGACCAGCACGAAGATCAGGCTGGTCGCCATCAGCGTGGCGATCGTCATCCCGGAGATCGGGTTGGCCGAGCTGCCGATGATGCCGACGATGCGGCTGGAGACGGTCACGAACAGGAAGCCGAAGACGACGATCAGCACGGCCGCGATCAGGTTGGCCGCGGCGTGCCCGGGGTTGATGCTGATCGAGAGCAGGCCCCAGATGAAGAGGACGAGCGCGCTCGAGCCCGCGATCACGACCGTCATGGGCAGGTCCTGCTCGATGCGGGAGCGCGCGCCTGCCGCCGCCCCGGCCGCTCCGGCCCTGAGCCCCGTCAGCCCGGCCTTGATCGTGGCGGTGATGGTCGGAATCGTGCGCGCGAGCGTGATGATGCCCGCCATGGTCACCGCGCCCGCGCCGATGGGACGGATATACGCCGACCAGATCTGTGCGGGGGACATGTCGGGGATCGGAATCGTCGCCGGGAAAATCGGGGTGGGGAGCTGCGCGCCGAAGAACTTGATTACCGGAATCAGCACCAGCCAGGACAGCACGCCGCCCGCGAAGATGATGCCGGCGATGCGCGGGCCGATGATGTAGCCCACGCCCAGGTACTCGGGCGTCGTGGTGCCGGCGATCGTGCCGCCGCGGTACCACTCCGGCTGATAGATCGGCTGCCCCTTCCACAGCCGGAATCCCTCGTGCAGGATCTTGTAGCCGGCCGCAACGCCGAATCCGGCAAACACCCGCCCGGCGAACGAGCCGCCTCTCTCGCCTGCCACCAGCACGTCCGCGCAGGCGGTGCCCTCCGGATACAGCAGCGTGCCGTGCTCCTTCACGATCAGCATGCGCCGCAGCGGGATCATGAAGAGCACGCCCAGAATGCCGCCCACCAGCGCGATCCAGAAGATCCGGCTCACCTCGAGCGAGAAGCCCAGGAAGATCAACGCCGGCAGCGTGAAGACGACGCCGGCGGCCACCGACTCGCCCGCCGACCCCGCCGTCTGCACGATGTTGTTCTCCAGGATGGTCGAGCCGAATCGCTTCAGGATCGCGATCGCCAGCACCGCGATCGGGATCGACGCGCTCACCGTCAGCCCCGCCCGCAGCGCCAGGTACACCGTCACCGCACCGAAGACCAGACCGAAGAACGCGCCGATCAACACCGCCCGGACCGTGAACTCCGGCACCGCCTGGCCGGCGGAAATGAACGGCTTGAACTCGCTCTCGGCTGCCACCTGGGTAGATGGGGAAGGTTCCATGCAGAAACCCGTTGTGGGGTGCGCCGCGCGCGCACCCGCGTCGGCGTGGCCCAGGGAGCCGCCGCGGCCGGCGGCCGGGGCCGCCGACGTCGCAGCGCGCATCGCTCGCTGGTGCAGCAAAATTGGCCGGGCAACTTGGCGCGCCGCCCGACCTGCGGCAAGGCCCCGCGGCCCTCTTGTCGCACGCTGTGGCTCGTATATAACTTACCAGTCAGTTAGTTGGGGCCACGGGAAAGAAGCGCGATGACAGCAGACCGCAACAGTCGCACGGGCAGCGGGGCGCACGGGCCGCGCTGGCGCCGCCGCCGGGAGGCGCGACCAGGCGAGATCCTGGAGGCGGCGCTGCAGGTGTTCGTGCAGCGCGGCTTCGCGCAGGCGCGCATGGAGGAGATCGCGCGGCGGGCCGGGGTGACGAAGGGCACGGTCTACCTCTACTTCGCGAGCAAGGAAGAGCTGTTCCGGGCGGTGGTGCGGGAGACGATCACGCCGCAGCTGGAACTGATCGAGCGCATCGTGGCCGAGCACCGCGGGAGCGCGGCGGAGCTGTTCCGGCAGCTGGTGCGGCGCTGGTGGACGGTCGTGGGGGAAACGGAGCTGGCGCGCCTGCCGAAGCTGATGGTGGCGGAGGCTGCGAATTTCCCGGAGCTGGCGGAGTTCTTCGTGCGCGAGGTGGTGCAGCGCGCGCGCGGGATCGTGGGCGGCGTGCTGCGGCGGGGGATCGCGGCGGGGGAGTTCCGGGAGGTGGACGTGGAAGCGGCGGTGCGGCTGGCGGTGGCGCCGCTGCTGGCGGCGGCGATCTACCGGCATTCGCTCTTGCCGTGCGACTCGGAGCCGTGGGATTTCCAAAAGTATCTCGATCTTCACGTCGAGTTCTTTCTGCGCGGGATCGCGAGGGCAGAGGCGAGTCATGACTGAGGGAAGAGGAAGAGGAGGCGGGGCCGGGCTACGGCCGGGGCTGCGCGCGTTGCGGCCGAAGTTGCCTGCGGCCGCCGCCGCCGGTCGAGCTCCGGCGCTGCTGCTGACGGTCCTGCTCGCGGGACCCGGCTCCATGGGCGCGCAAACGGATGGAGGCGCGCTCACGCTGTCGCAGGCCGTGGAGGCCACGCTGCGTCAGCATCCGTCGCTCGGCGCGGCGCGCGCCGGCGTGGCGGCGGCGGAGGCGGGGATCGCGGAGGCGCGGGCCACGCGCCTGCCGTGGCTGAGCGCGGAGGCGGCCTTCACTCGCTTCGAGCTGCCGATGGTCGTCGCCCCGCTGCACGGTTTCGACCCGCGCCAGCCGCCGGCATTCGAGCGCGGGCTGGCTCAGGGCAGCCTGTCGCTGACGTACACGCTGTTCGACGGCGGCGGGCGGGGCGCGCGCATCGGCCGGGCTCGTGCCCAGACCGAGGGTGCCGAGGCCCGCGCCTCCGCGGCGACGGAGTCGCTCCTGGCAGCCGTCACCAGCGCATACCTCCTGGTGGCCTCCGCGCGCGAGGTGCTGGAGGCGCACGACCGGCAGCTGGCCGCACTCTCGAGCGAAGGCGACCGGGCGCAGCAGCTCTTGCGGGAGGGCCGCGCGGCCAACGTCGTCGTGCTGCGCGCGCAGGCCGCGCTCAGCCGCGCGCGCGCGGAGCGCGTGCAGGCGGCGGCCGAGCTGGAAGTGGCCGAGCGCGAGCTCGCTCGTCTCATGGGCGCGGACGCGGCGTTCGTGCAGCAGCTCGCGCTCGCGCCGGTGGCGCTCGCGCCGGCGTCGCCGCTGCCCGCTCGGCCAGAGCTCGTGGCGCGCGCCGGCCGTGGCAATCGCGAGCTGGCGCGCGCCACGAGCCGCGTCGCGGCCGCGGAGGCGACCGCGGCTGAAGCGCGCTCCGCGTGGTTTCCTCGCCTGCAGCTGGGGGGCCGCTACGTGGAATACGGCAGCAGCGCGGGCTCGTTCACGGGCGAGTGGCAGGGCGGCGTCCAGCTCGGCTACCCGCTGTTCATGGCCGGGGCGCGGCGCCACGCGAGCGACCGTGCGGACGCCGAGGCGCGCGCGTCGCGGGAGGAGCTGAGGGTGACCGGGCTCGGCGTCGAGCGGGCAGTGGAGGAAGCGCTGGCGGCGCTCGAGTCGGCGCGGGCGCGCGTGGCCGCGCTGGCCGCGGCGGTCGAGCAATCGGCCGAGGTCGCGCGCATCGAGAAGCTCGCCCTCGACGCGGGCGCCGGGGTGCAGACCGATTACCTGCGGGCGGAAGCGGAGCTGTTCACGGCCCGGGCCGCACTGACCGCGGCGCGCCATGGTGAGATCGCGGCGCGCGTCGAGCTGGCACGGCTCACGGGCGAGCTCTCTCCCGAGTGGCTCGCGCGGAACCTGGAGTCCGGGCCATGAGCGGCAAGCGCATCGGGATGGCCGCGGCCGTCGTCGCGGTGGTCGCGACGGGGACGTGGCTGGCGATCGGCCGCCGCGGCAGCCGCAACGATACGCTCCTCGCCTCCGGCACCGTGGAAGCGACCGAGGCGGATCTGGGCTTCCAGGTGGCGGGACGCCTGCAAGCGGTCGCCGTGCAGGAAGGGGACCCAGTCTCCCGCGGCGCCGAGCTGGCGTGGCTGGACCGGTCCGAGCTCGAGGCGCGCCGCGCCGCGGCGGTCGCACAGCTCGAGGCAGCGCGAGCGCAGCTCGCGGAGCTCGAGCGCGGCTTCCGCTCCGAGGAGCTCGCGCAGGGACGCGCGGCGCTGGCCGCCGCGGAGCGGCGGCTGGCGGACGCGCGCCTGGACCTCGAGCGGACACGCCGGCTCCAGGAGGGCGGGGCCGTCAGCCGCGAGGCGCTGGACAAGGCGGAAACGGGCTTCGAGGTCGCGCAGTCGCAGCACGACCAGGCCCGAGAGCAGCTGCGGATTCTGCAAACCGGCCCGCGCACCGAGCGCATCGCCGCGCAGCGCGCGCTCGTGCGCCAGGCCGAAGCCGCGCTGGCGCAGGCCGACGCGTTGCTCGCGAACGCGCTCATCCGCGCCCCCATCGACGGTGTGGTCACCATCCGGCACCGCGAGCCGGGTGAGATCGTCTCACCGGGGCAGCCGGTGCTCACCCTCGCGAACCTCGGCGATCGCTGGATCCGGATCTACGTACGCGAAGATCGCGTCGGCCGTGTCCGGTTGGGGCAGCAGGCGACGATCACGACCGACAGCCACCCCGGACGAACCTACGATGGCGTGGTCCGATTCATCGCGAGCGAGGCCGAGTTCACGCCCCGCAACGTGCAGACGACGGAAGAGCGGGTGAAGCTGGTCTACGCCGTGAAAGTGGCCGTCGCGGGCGATGCCGCGCAGGACCTGAAGCCCGGGCTGCCCGCGGACGTCCGGCTGGAGTCGGCACGCCCATGACCGGCTTCGACGGCGTCGCCGTATCCCTGGAGAGCCTGACTCGCCGCTTCGGCGCCGAGACCGCCGTCCAGGCGCTCACGTTCGACATTGGGCGCGGCGAGCTCTTCGGCGTCGTCGGCCCGGATGGCGCCGGCAAGACGACCACGCTGCGGATGCTCGCCGGCGTGCTACGCCCCTCCGCGGGCGATGCGCGCGTGCTGGGCGTGAGCGTGGCGCGCGACCCCGAGCGCGTGAAGCCACACATCGCGTACATGTCGCAGCGCTTCGGGCTCTATGAGGACCTCACGGTTCAGGAGAACATCGACTTTTACGCCGACCTGTACCGCGTGCCCCGCGCGGCGCGCCCCGCGCGGCTCGAGCGGCTGTACGGCTTCTCCAACCTCGGCCCCTTTCGCGATCGGCTGGCCGGGAACCTGTCGGGCGGGATGAAGCAAAAGCTCGGCCTCAGCTGCGCGCTGATCCACCACCCCGAGGTCTTGCTGCTGGACGAGCCCACCTTCGGCGTGGACCCGATCTCCCGTCGCGACCTCTGGCTCATCGTGCACGAGCTCGTGGCGGAGGGCATCACGGTCGTGGTGACGACCTCGTACCTGGATGAGGCCGAGCGCTGCGATCGGGTCGGTATGCTGCACCATGGCCGCATGCTGACCCTCGATACGCCGGAGCGACTGCAGCGCAGCCTGTCCGGAACGCTCCTCGCGCTCCACACCGATACGCCGCGCCGCGCGCGGGACGCGCTCCGCACTTTGCCCGGCGTGCGGCATGCTTCGCTCTTCGGCGCCGCGGTGCACGTGCTCTTCGAGGCCGGAGCCGCCGACGGCGAGCGCGCCCGTGCACGCCTCGGCGAGGAGGGCGTCGCGGTGCACGCGATCGAGCCGGTCGAGCCCACGCTCGAGGACGTGTTCCTGCACCTCGCCGGAGGCGCGGCCCGTGACTGACATCATCGAGGTCCGGGGGCTCACGCGCCGGTTCGGCGAGTTCACCGCCGTGGACGGGGTCACGTTCGGCGTGGCCGAGGGCGAGATCTTCGGCTTCCTCGGCCCGAACGGGGCGGGGAAGACGACCCTCATCAAAATGTTGACCGGGCTCTTGCGCCCGAGCGCGGGCGTGGGCCGGGTGGCCGGCATCGACGTCGGCGCCGAGCCCGCCCGCGTACGCCGGCGCATCGGCTACATGTCACAGCGGTTCTCGCTTTACGCGGACCTGCGCGTGGACGAGAACATTGCACTCTACGGCGGACTGTACGGCGTGAGCGGTGACCGCCTCGAGGCGCGGCGCCGGTGGGTGCTGGACATCGCCGGACTCGAGGGCCACGGGGGAAGCCTGACCGGCGACCTGCCGCTCGGATTCAAGCAGCGGCTCG
>JACQPS010000327.1 GCA_016207445.1 Gemmatimonadota bacterium
ACGTACTGGAGCAGCGCACGCACGAACGAGCGCAGGTCCACGCCCGAGTCGGCGCGCGTCGCGAGCAGGTCCAGGAAGCGGCTCTTGTCGACGGTATAGAGGGCGTCGTGCACGACGAAGCGGCCGCCCCCCTCCATGCTCAGCGCGAGGGTGGTGTCGCCGACCGGCTTCCCGGCCAGGAACGCGAGGGAGGTGGTGCCGGCGTCGCCCGGACCGCTCAACTCCTTCTCCGTGAGCTGCGCGACCTCCGCGAACCAGGCGCTGTCCGCCGCGCCGGCCAGGAGCACGAGGCGTGCGCCGACGCGCCGGATCTCATCCGCCACCACGAACGCCGCCACACCCTGCCCCGCGTCCAGCGCCAGGGTCGGGTACTCGACGGGACCCGGTCCACCCAACCGTACGGCGCAGCCGATGACCAGAGCCGCCAGGCCCGCCGCGCCCAGCCGTGCCCCACGCTTCATGGCACCTCCAGCAGCACGAGCACGGGCCGGTGGTCGGACGCCTGGGTCGGGATCACCTGGGCGCTTCGGCAACCGGCTCGTCGCAAGAAGAGGTAGTCAATGCGCCGGTCGGGAGCCGACGCCGGGAACGTCGCGCCTTCGCCGCTGCCGCACGCGTGCCACGCGTCCTCCAGCGCCAGCGAGAGCGCCGCGATCTCGTCCGTGCCCGGCCGCGCGTTCAGATCTCCGCCCAGCACGAGCGGCGCGTCGCGCGGGATCGAGCGCGTCACATAGGCGAGCAGCCCCACGAGCTCCTGTCGCCGGTAGGTGCCGGGGCCGGACGGGTCGAGGTGCGTGTTCAGCACGTGCAGCGGCCCGGCCGGCGTCGTCAGCAACAGGTGCAGGCCGACCCGCGGTTCGACTGCGCCGCCGGCACGCGCCTGCGGCGGCTCGACGGGCAGCGGCACCGTCCGGGCCCAGGCGATCGGCCAGCGGGAGAGTGCCGCGATGCCGTACTCGCCGCCCTGGTAGTCCAGGCTCTTCGCGAAGGCGCCGCGCCGCGCCGTCAGCCGCTCCAGCAGCGCGAGCTGATCCACGCGCCCGGACCGCTCCGTGCCCCGGTCCACTTCCTGGAGCAGGACGACGTCGGCATCGAGCGAATCGAGCAGCGCCGCCACGCGCTCCAGGTTCGGCTGCCCGCCCGCGTCCGCGCCCGCGTGAATGTTGTAGGTCAGGGCGCGGATCTTGATCCGCGCTCCCGTTCCCGTTCCCGAGGCACAGCCAAGCAGCAGGAGCGCGACGACGGCCCGCGCCGCGAAGATCCGGCCCGCCCGCCCGCTCACTTCTCCGCCAGCGCCGGTTCTGCGGCGGCCGGCAGCCGCACCACGAATTCGGCGCCGCCGCCCGGGCGGTTGCGCGCGCTCACCACGCCGCCGTGCGCGGCCACGGCCTGGCGGACGAGCGCCAGGCCGAGCCCGGTGCCGCGCGACTTGGTGGTGAAATCTGGCTCGAAGATCCGGTCCTCCAGGTCGGGCGGAAAGCCCGGCCCGCTGTCGGCGACGACGACCTCGACCCACGGTCCAGCTCCGGCCACAGCGCCGGAGTCGGCGCGTCCATCCTGGCCGGCCCGACGCCCGCGGGCGGCGGGCCCTTCACGGACCACAGCGCCGCCGGCCGTGGACCGAACCGCCACCTCGATCCGTCGCACGCCTTCCGGCTTCTCCGCCACCGCCTCCACGGCATTGCGGATGAGGTTGCGGAGCGCGCGCGCGAGCGCATCGTAGTGGCCGTCCACGAGCGGCGCCTCCAGCTCAGCCGTGACCGTGGCCTCGATGCCGAGTGGCACATCACTGGCCAGCAGCGAGGCCGCGAGCTCCCGCAGGTCGACGATGCTCGTGGGTCCCGCGGGCGGCCGACCCAGCTCGGAGAAACGCTGCGCCAGGTCCTCGAGCCGGGAGGCTTCCTCCCCGATCACGGCCAGCGGCTCGCGCGCATCCTCCGATCGGCCGATCGATTGCCGCAGGCGGTAGGTCGCGAGCCCGAGCGGCGTGAGCGCATTCTTCATCTCGTGCGCCACGCGGCGCGCCAGCTCGCCCCAGACGCGCAGCCGCTCCGCCTCGAGCGCGCGGCGCCGGGCCGCCGCGAGCTCCTCCGCCGCCTTGCGCAGCGCATTGCGCAGCACCCGCACCTCGCGCACCTCCCGCGTTTCCGTGGCGCCCCGCGTGGGGAGCGGCTCCTCGCGCGCGAGTCGCTCGGTCCAACCGACCAGCTCCTCGATCGGCCGCGCCAGCTCGCGCGACAGGCGGCGGCTCGCCAAGAGCGCGAGCGCCGCCACGACCGCCGCCAGCACCAGCGCGAGCAGCGGCAGCACCGCGGCGACGCGCTCGCCCAGGAAGGCCCAGCGCTGCGCGAGCTGCAGTGAGCTGGACAGCTCCTCGCGATGACGCGCGAGTGCCTCCGCCAGCGCGGGGTCGACGCGCGCCGCGGACTCGCCGGCGTCGAACACCGCCCGGCCCGACTCGGCGACCTGCGCCCAGGGACCGAGCGTACCCACCCAATCGAGCGAGCCTTCCCACAGCCAGGTGCCGAGCGCGAGCACGCCCAGCGCCGGCACCAGCGCGAGCACCAGCAGCCACACGAACAGCCGGCGCTCCAGACTGTGCCGCCGCAGGATCCGCTTTCTCATTCGACCGCGCCGTCCCTTGACATTGCCACACCACCCGCTTTACGTTTTCCTGTGCGAGGATCCGCCCTCGAGCTTCTCCCCGGCGCTTCCAGCGCGCACGGGCACCTGCCCTGGTCCTGGGGCGTTCTCGCGCCGGAGTTCACACCCGGAGATGTTTTTCAGCCCAAAACCCTGCAGCGCCGTCCGCCTGGTGTACGGCGAAGCCCGACCGGCTCCGCGCCCGGCGCATTGTATTTTCTTGCGGCTGCAGGGCACGCCGGATACAAGATCGGTGGACTGAGGGAGAGGTAAGCTCCGGCGCAACTTAAGCGCCGTGGCTGCGCGGGAGCAAGTGAGCGAGGCGTACGGAACGCGCTCAGGGGACGTGGCATGATCCTGCCGAACGTTCGCGCATCGTTCGGCCGCGCGGAAGCGGCCCTGGTCGTGGCGCTGGTGACGCGCGGGGAGGAGGCAGCGCGGGCGCGCGAGGAGGATCGTGTGCGCGAGGAAGGATTCGACGCCCTGCTCGACGATCCCCGCACGCTCAATGCGCTCATGGCCTCGGGCGGGATCACGGCCGCGCCCGCGCCGCTCGTCTTCTACCTGCTCGTCCGGCACGCGCTGCTCGAAGGCGGCGTACGCAACCGGACTCTCGCCGACTATCTGGCGGCCGTGCTGCTGCATTTCGGCCGGCGCGAGCGAACCTATCGCGTCGATGAGGATGACCCGCACGAGTTCTTCTATCTCGCCGACGTGCTCGAGGCGATCGAAGCCTCCGATGGACACCGCGCCTTTCTGCTGCGCGCGCACCTGGGCGAGTTCGCGCTCTGGCTCAGCGGACTGTTTCCCGACTTTGTCGCCGCCCGCGTCGAGCGCCGCAGCGCGCCCGGCATTGCATACTACGAGGAGCTCGGCGCCGCCGGGTTCCGCATGGCGGCCGGTTCCGCCTACGCGGAGGCCTACGGCATGGACGGCGTCTACCGGCGCTGCGCCGACGGTTTCCCCGAGTTGCGCGTGTCGTTGAATCGCGTGGCGGACCGCCACCTGTTCCCCGTGCGCGGCGACCGGATCGGCCGGCTGCTCCGACAGGTCACGGATGAGCTCCGCACGCACAAGCGCGCGACCCCTGACTGAAGCGGCCGCGGGAACCACGGTTGCCCCGGCCGGGTAGAGTTCGCCAGCACTCCCACCCCTGCACGCCGTCCGTTGAAGGAGCTTGAAGCGCGATGGGCACGCCCGTTCTGGACATCATCCAGCACATTCGGGAGCACCAGGATCCCGACCGCTACCACGACCTGCACTGGGAAGGCAGCTTCGTGCAGTACCTGGATATGGTGCGCGAGAACCCGCCGGTCGCGCGCAACTCCTTCCAGCGGCTGTACGACATGATCATCTCCTTCGGCACGCGCAAGTACACGGAGTACAAGAAGGAGATCACGCACTACAGCTTCTTCGACGATCCGATCGGCGGCGGCCGCGACGCCATTTTCGGCCTGGACGTGGCGCTCATGAAATTCGTGCAGATCCTGAAGGCGGCCGCCATGGGCTACGGGCCCGAGCGGCGCGTGCTGCTCCTGCACGGCCCGGTCGGCTCCGCCAAGTCCAGCATCTGCCGGCTGCTCAAGAAAGGGCTCGAGTACCACGCGCGCACGGCAGCGGGCGCCTACTACACGTTCGCGTGGGTCGGCGAAGGCGTGCGCGCGCTGGGCGCGCCGCCCGACCTGCTCGAGGCGGCCAACGACACCCTCGCCTGCCCCATGCACGAGGAGCCGCTCAAGCTCATTCCGCAGGAGTACCGGCAGCTCTTCCTGGACGACGTGAACCAGAAGGTGGCCGACGACCGCAAGATCACCGTCGAGGGCGATCTCTGTCCTGCGTGCCGGCACATCTTCAATCAGCTGATGCTGAAGTCGAACGGCGACTGGACCGACGTCATCCAGCACGTGCGCGTGCGCCGCCTTCAGATCAGCGAACAGGATCGGGTCGGAGTCGGGACCTTCCAGCCCAAGGATGAGAAGAACCAGGATTCGACCGAGCTGACCGGCGATATCAACTACCGCAAGATCGCGGTCTACGGCTCGGACTCTGATCCGCGCGCCTTCAATTTCGACGGCGAGTTCAACGTGGCGAACCGCGGGCTCATCGAGTTCATCGAGGTCCTGAAACTGGACGTCGCATTCCTGTACGACCTGCTCGGCGCCTCTCAGGAGCACAAGATCAAGCCGAAGAAGTTCGCGCAGACCGACGTCGACGAGGTCATCCTCGCGCACACCAACGAGGCGGAGTACCGGCGGCTCCAGAACAACGAGTTCATGGAGGCGCTGCGCGACCGCACGCTCAAGATCGACGTGCCCTACATCACCAAGCTGGACGAGGAGATCAAGGTCTACGAGCGCGACTTCAACAACGAGCGGATCAAGGGCAAGCACCTCGCGCCGCACACGATCGAGATGGCCGCCATGTGGGCGGTGCTGACCCGGCTCGAGGAGCCGAAGAAGGTCAACCTGACACGGCTGCAAAAGCTCAAGCTCTACAACGGCAAGACGCTGCCCGGCTTCACCGAAGACAACGTGAAGGAGCTGCGCAAGGAAGCCGGGCGCGAGGGCCTGGACGGGATCAGCCCGCGCTACATCCAGGACAAGCTGTCCAACTGCCTGGTCGCGGACATCGAGGAGAGCTGCGTCAACCCGTTCATGGTGCTGAAGGAGCTCGAGAGCGGGCTCAAGCACCATTCACTCATCACGAGCGAGGAGCAGCGCGAGAAGTACCGGGAGCTGCTCGCGGTCGTGCGCGAGGAGTACGAGGACATCGTGAAGAACGAGGTGCAGCGCGCGATCTCCGGCGACGAGGACGCGCTGCAGCGGCTGTGCGCCAACTACATCGACAACGTCAAGGCGTACACGCAGCACGAGAAGGTGCGGAACAAGTACACGGGCGACTACGAGGAGCCGGACGAGCGGCTCATGCGCTCGATCGAGGAGAAAATCGATATCCCGGAGAGCCGGAAGGACGATTTCCGCCGGGAGATCATGAACTACATCGGCGCGCTCGCGGTCGACGGCAAGAAGTTCCGCTACGACACGAACGCGCGGCTGCAGAAGGCGCTCGAGCTGAAGCTGTTCGAGGACCAGAAGGACTCGATCAAGCTGACCAGCCTCGTGTCCAGCGTGCTGGACAAGGAGGCGCAGGAGAAGATCGACGTGGTGAAGAGCCGGCTGACCAAGCAGCACGGCTACTGCGAGGTCTGCGCGACCGACGTGCTGAACTTCGTGGCGAGCATCTTCGCACGCGGAGACGTGAAGGAAGGACGCAAGTAAGACAAAAAACCTTTCACCGCAAAGCTCGCAAAGACCGCAGGGGTGAAACTGGATTGCCACGCCCGACCCCATGATCAAGCGCATCGAACGCGACCGCCGCCGGTTCGAGGACATCGTCCGCGGCAAGATCAAGCAGGACCTGAAGCGGCACCTCACGCGTGGCGAGCTGATCGGCCGTCGCGGCGAGGAGCTGGTCTCGATCCCGGTGCCGCAGATCGAGCTGCCGCGGTTCCGCTACGGGCGCAGGGATACGGGCGGCGTCGGGCAGGGTCCGGGCGACGTCGGCACTCCGATCGGGTCGGACGGCGACCCGGTGGATGGCTCGGGCGCGGCGGGCGATGCGCCTGGCCACCACATCCGCGAGGTCGAGCTCACGATCCAGGAGCTGGCGGAGCTGATGGGGGAAGAGCTGGAGCTGCCTCGCATCCAGCCGAAGGGGGCAGAGTCGCTCACGGTGCCGAAGAATCGGTTCACCGGCATCAAGCGCGCCGGCCCCGAGAGCCTGCGCTCGTTCAAGCGGACGTACAAGGAGGCGCTGAAGCGGCAGCTGGCGAGCGGCTCGTACAACCCGCGCCGGCCGGTCATTGTGCCGGTGCGTGAGGACATGCGCTACCGCTCCTTCCGCGAGGAGCCCGAGGCGATCGCGAACGCGGTCATCCTCTACATGATGGACGTGTCGGGTTCGATGGGGAACGAGCAGAAGGAGATCGTGCGGATCGAGTCCTTCTGGATCGACACCTGGATCCGCGCCCATTACGACGGTCTGGAGACGCGCTACCTCATCCACGACGCCGCGGCCCGCGAGGTCGATCGCGAGACCTTCTACACCACGCGCGAGTCGGGCGGCACGCGCATCTCGAGCGCCTACCAGCTCGCCGCCGACATCGTGCAGCGCGAGTACCCGCCCCAGGCCTGGAACGTCTACTTCTTCCACTTCTCGGATGGCGACAACTGGGGCGGCGGCGACGACGAGAAGTGCTTCACGCTGCTGCACGAGCGGCTGCTCCCCGACGCCAACCTCTTCGGCTACGGTCAGGTCGAAAGCCGCTACGGCAGCGGTCAATTCCTGCACGCGCTGGAGTCGCACCTCCAGGCCGAGAATCTGGTGCTGTCCCGGATCGAGGAGCGGGATGCGATTCTGAGGTCCATCAAGGACTTCTTGGGTAAGGGCAAGTAGTTTTTCACCGCAGAGACGCAAAGACCGCAAAGATACGCAACGAACGGATTTGTTGAAGTTTGCTTCGCGGGCGGCGGAGGATTCCCGGACGGCCCGAGAGCGCCCGGATAGCAACCCGACAAAACTCTGCGGGTCTTTGTGCTCTTTGCGTCTCTGCGGTGAAAAAAGCCGAGGAGTACAGAAGCGCATGCCGCACGAGCTGACCATCGATCTCCGCACGCTGCAAGAGCAGATCGAGCAGCACGCGTGCGCGTACGGCCTCGATTTCTTCGAGATCATCTACGAGGTTCTGGACTGGGAGGAGATCAACGAGGTGGCCGCGTACGGCGGCTACCCCGCCCGCTACCCCCACTGGCGCTTCGGGATGGAGTACATCGAGCTATCGCGCTCGTACGCGTACGGCCTCTCGAGGATCTACGAGATGGTCATCAACAACGACCCGACGTACGCGTACCTGCTCGCGGCCAACCATCTGGTCGACCAGAAGCTGGTGATGGCCCACGTCTGCGGCCACGGCGACTTCTTCAAGAACAACTTCTCGTTCGCCCACACGAACCGGAAGATGGTGGACGAGATGGCGAACCACGCGGCGCGCATCCGCCGGTACATGGAAGCGTTCGGCGAGGAGGAGGTCGAGAAGTTCCTGGACCGCTGCCTGTCCCTGGACAACCTGATCGATTACAACGCGCCACACATCCGCCGCTCACACTACGAGCCGCCGCGCGACGAGCAGGAGCCGCCGGTCGAGCCGAGGCGGCTGCGCGCGAAGGAGTACATGGAGGAGTACATCAACCCGGAAGATGTCCTGGCCGCCGAGCGGCAAAAGCTGCAGGAGAAGCAGCGGCGCGAGGAGCGGTTCCCGTCCCACCCGCAGAAGGACTCCGTACTGTTCCTGCTGGAGAACGCGCCGCTCAAGAACTGGGAGCGCGATGTGCTCGGGGTCGTACGCGAGGAGGCGTACTACTTCGCGCCGCAGGGGCGGAGCAAGATCATGAACGAGGGGTGGGCCTCTTACTGGCACTCCAAGATCATGACCGAGCGGGCGCTCGATCCGTCCGAGCTCGTCGATTACGCCGACCACCACGCTGGCACCATGGCCCCGTATCCCGGGCGGCTGAACCCGTACAAGCTGGGGCTCGAGCTGTGGCGCGACATCGAGGAGCGCTGGAACAAGGGCCGCCACGGTTCGGATTGGGAGGCCTGCGACGATTTCGAGGCTCGCAAGAACTGGGACACGCGCGAGGGCCGCGGGCGCGAAAGGATGTTCGAGGTCCGACGCCACTATAACGACGTGACCTTCATCGACGAGTTTCTGACGCCGGACTTCGTGCGCAAGCACGGCCTGTTCGTCTACGAGTACCACCCCTCGACCGGGCAGTACGTCATCAGCGACCGCGATTTCGCCGCCGTCAAGGAGAAGCTGCTCTTCGGCCTGACCAACTTCGGCCAGCCGTGGATCGAGGTGGTCGAGGCGAACCATCTGAACCGCGGCGAGCTCGTGCTCAGCCACCGCTACGAAGGCGTGCCGCTCAAGCTGGACCTGGCGCGTGAGACGCTGGAGAACATTCACTACGTGTGGAAGCGGCCGGTGCATCTCGAGACGCACGTCGACGAGGAGCCGGTCGTCTTGGGCTTCGACGGCAGCAGTCACACGACCGAGCCGCGCAAAGAGTAGTCGCGAGCAGCGGGGGGCAGGCAAAACAGGAGGGCGGCGCCGGGAATCCCGGCGCCGCCCTCCTGGCATTCACGCCCGCACTACTGCACGACGATCGTGCCGTTCATGCTCGAGCAACCCTGGGAGGCCTTGCAACTGTGGATCTCGCAATGGTACGGAAACGAACCCGCCTGGGTGAATGTGAACTGGAACGAGCCCCCGGTCGACAGATTGCCATCCCACACAGGAGTGCTCGCGTCGGACGTGGTCGTGTGGGCTACGTTGCCGTTGTTAGTCCACTTGACCGTGGTCCCGACCACGACCGTATCGACGGCGGGGCTGAAGAAGTTGTCACCCACGCTGATGTTGACGGTCGTCCCGGTGACGGGCTGCAAGGTCCAGCTAACGGTCGTGGTCTGGCCGGCCGTGACGGTCGCCGACTTCGCGGCTTGCTCCGTCGACGGGAGGGTGAAGCCGGAAGGCGGCGTGATGGTAACCGTGTAGTTCCCCACGGTGAGACCGGTGAACGAGTACGCACCCGCGCTGTTGCTCGTGCTCGTCTGACCGCCGGGGGTCAGCGTGATGGTAGCGCCCGCCACCCCCGCTCCGCTGGAAGTCACGCTGCCGGAGATGCCGCCGGTCGTGGGTGGCGCCGG
>JACQPS010000328.1 GCA_016207445.1 Gemmatimonadota bacterium
GCCACGCACCTGCTGCACGCGGCGCTGCGCAAGGTGCTCGGCCCGCACGTGCTGCAGCGCGGCTCGCTCGTGGCGCCGGACCGGCTGCGCTTCGACTTCTCGCACCCGCGACCCATGACGGCCGAGGAGCTGCGCGCGGTCGAGGAGGAGGCGAACCGCGCGATTCTGGCGGACCTGGACGTGTGCATCGACTTCCTCGGCTACCGTGAGGCCGTCGGGCGTGGCGCCATGGCGCTGTTCGGCGAGAAGTACGGCGAGGTCGTGCGCATGATCTCGGTCCCCGGCGTGAGCATGGAGTTGTGCGGCGGCACGCACGTGCGGCATACGGGCGAGATCGGCATGCTGCGCATCGTGAGCGAGACGGGCATCGCCGCCGGCATCCGCCGCATCGAGGCGGTCACGGGCGAGATGGCGTACCGGCGCGCGCTCGAGCAGGAGGAGACGCTGCGCCGGGCAGCGGCGCTGCTCAAGACGGCGCCGGACAACCTGCTGCGGCGGCTGGAGCAGCTCGTGGAGGAGAACCGTGAGCTCGTGCGGCGGCTTGAGCGGGCGCGAGCGCCGGCGGAATTAGTGGCTGTGCTCAATGCCGAAGAACGCAACGGTGTTCACATCTTGAAGGGGCGTGTGCCTGGCGCGCATTCTTCTGAGGACTTGCGACCGGTGGCAGATTTTCTGCGTCAGAGTAGACGCAACACGATCGGCCTCCTGAGCACAGAGGATGGAAGGTCGCTGTTGACGGTGGTTACGAGAGACGTGGAACAGCGTGTTTCGGCCGGTGAGCTAGCGCGGCTCATTGGTGGCTCCACGGGTGGAGGTGGTGGTGGCAGGTCGCACATGGCGCAGGCTGGGATCGGAGACCCCGAGCGCTTTGAAGAGGCAGTAGAGAAAACGCTCGATTTCCTGCTCCCGAGATCGGCATGACGGGTGCCGACAACGCGCGGCGCTGGCTGGATGCGCGCGAGCCGGGGCCGCCGGCGGAGCTGCGCGAACGCATGCTCGCTGCGCTGGCCGAGGTCGCCGCGTCGACTCCGGTGCCGGCGGTCCTCGCCGAGGCCGGCCTCTCCTGCTTCCGGGCCGCGCTGAGCGCCGTGCACGCCGGCACCTCGCAACGGACGGGCGCCGGCCTCACGCCGACGGCGCTCGATCTCCTGGCCGGCGACGCGCTCCTGACTTACGCCTGTGAGGCGGCGGCCGAGGAAGGCTCCGAGGCGCTGGCCGCGCTCGCGCGGGAGTACGGCGCGGCGCGGCTCGCGCGCCTGCTCGACCTGGAGGGAAATGGAGAGCCCGATCGTCCGTGAGGTGGAGCTGCACCTGCGCGAGCTCGCCACGCTGGCCAGCCGGGTGGAGACCGAGATGGCCGGCGAGGTCGCGGAGATCGCGGAGCTGGTGCTGCACGCGCTCGATGCCGGGCGCAAACTGCTCTTCTGCGGCAACGGCGGCTCGGCCGCCGACGCCCAGCACCTCGCCACGGAGTACGTCGTCCGCTTCCGCCGGGAGCGGGCACCGCTCCCCGCTCTCGCACTGACCACCGACACCTCGCTGCTCACTGCCGCCTCCAACGACTTCGGCTTCGAGCACGTCTTCGCCCGGCAGGTGACGGCCCTGGCCTCGCCGGGCGACATTCTGTTCCTGCATTCGACGTCGGGCGAGTCGCCAAACCTGATCGAGGCGGCGAAGGCCGCGCGCACGGCCGGCGTGAAGACGATCGCGCTGCTGGCCCGAGGCGGCGGCAGGCTGAAGGATCTGGTGGACGTCGCGCTGGTGCTGCCGACCGACAACGGCGCGCACGCGCAGGAGCTGCACCTCGCGATCGGCCATGTGGTATGCGAGATCGTGGAGAGTCGCTGGGCGGGGAAAGCGGTGGGGGACTATTAACTTCAGTTCACAGTTGGCAGTTTACAGTTCACAGCACAGGCGTTCGGGCGTGAACCGTAGACCGTGAACTGTCAGGTGTGAACTGTCGACTGTCAACTGTCAACTGTCAAGTGGGGATGCTCGGCATCGATCTGACGAACAAGCGCGCAGTCGTGACGGGCGGCTCGCGCGGGATCGGAAGGGCGACCGCGCTGCTGCTCGGGCGGGCGGGCGCGGACGTCGGCATTGGCTACCAGACGCGCGCGCAGGATGCGGCCGCCGTCGTCGCCGACCTGAAGCGCCTGGGCGTGCGCGCCTGGGCCGAGGGCGGCGACCTGGCGGATCGGGCGGTCGCGGAGCGGCTGATCGAGCGCGCGCGCCACGAGCTGGGCGGCCTCGACATCTTCGTCGGCAACGCCGGTATCTGGCCGCCCGAGGACGTGCCGATCGCGGACCTGGCCGATGCACAGTGGCGGCGCACGCTGGCCGCGAACCTGGACGCGATCTTCTACACGACGCGCGCGGCCGCGCGCACCGTGGCCGACGGCGGGCGCATCGTGCTGGTCAGCTCGACTGCGGGGCAGCGGGGCGAGGCCGGCCACGCCGATTACGCGGCGACGAAGGGCGCCATCATCTCGCTCGTGAAGAGCGTGGCGATCGAGCTCGCGCCGCGTGGCGTCACCGTGAATTGCGTGGCACCGGGTTGGGTGGACACGGAGATGGCGGCGCTGCCGTACGCCGAGGGTGGTCGCGCCCGCATCGAGGCGACGGTCCCGCTCGGCCGCGTGGCCAGCGCCGAGGAGATCGCGGGCCCGATCGTTTTCCTCTGCTCCGACCTGGCGCGTCACGTCACGGGCGAGATCTTCAACGTCAATGGCGGCTCCGTGCTCTGCGGATGACGCAGTCGCACACGCGTGACCAGACGATGGACCTTCACCCGCCCGCCGCCGTGCGCGAGATCGCCGAGCGGCTCGAGCGGGCGGGGTTCGAGACCTGGGCGGTGGGCGGCGCGGTACGCGATGCCGTGCTCGCCCTCCCCGCCGGCGATTGGGACCTGGCCACACGCGCGCGGCCGCAGGAGGTACGGCGTCTGTTCCGCCGCACGGCGCCGATCGGGATCGAGCACGGCACGGTGGGCGTGCTCGGGAGAGATGGGGTGCTGTACGAGGTCACGACTTTCCGGCGCGACGTCGAGACGTTCGGGCGCCACGCCGTCGTGGCCTTCGCGGACACCATCGAAGAAGACCTGGCCCGCCGCGACTTCACGTTCAACGCCCTGGCCTGGCGGCCGTCCACCGGCGAGCTGCGCGACCCGTTCGGCGGGCTCGACGACCTGCACGCCGGGCGGCTCCGCACGGTCGGCCGGGCCGCGGAGCGCTTCGCCGAGGATTACCTGCGCGTGCTGCGTGCGCTCCGCTTCGCCGGGCACTTTCGCCTGGCGATCGCACCCGAGACCTGGCGCCCGCTGGTCGAAGCCACCGCGCACCTGCCGCAGCTCTCCGCCGAGCGCATCCGCGAGGAGCTCTGGAAGATCCTGAGCAACACGCCGCACGCGTCCGCGCCGCTCTCCCTCTACGCCGCCTCCGGCGTTCTCGCCGTGCTCTACCCGGAGCTCGACCGGAGCGTGGGCGCTGCGGTGGCGAACGGCCGGGGCGACGCCTGGGCGCTGAGCCTGCGCGCGGTGGACGCGCTGCCGCGCACGCGGCCGCTGCTCCGGGTCGCGGCGCTGCTGCATGCGCTCGGATCCGACCACAGCGCGCCGCGCGCCCCGGCCGCCGGCACCGCGCCGGAGGTGCAGCGGGCCGAGCGCGCGGCCGGCATCATGCGCCGGCTCAAGGCCTCGAACCAGGAGACCGAGCGCGTCGCGCGGCTCGTAGCTTTCCATACGGCTTTCCCTACCGAGCAGCTGCCCGCCGCCGCGACGGACGCCGACGTACGGCGCTGGCTGCGCGACGTCGGCACCGACCTGGTGCCGGACCTGGTCCGGCTCCGTTTCGCTTTCGACCGCGCGGGCGCCGGCCCCGGAACCGCCGTCCTCGCGGCGTGGGCCCGCCGCGTCCGGCGCGTGCTGGGTACGCGCCCGCCGCTCGAGCTCTCGGATCTGGCCATCGGCGGCGAGGATCTGAAGCGGCTCGGCCTCGCGCCGGGCCCCCGCATGGGCGAGGTCCTGCGCACGCTGCTCGACCGCGTCGTGAGCGACCCGTCGCTGAATACGCGCGAGCGCCTGCTCGCGCTGGCGCGCCAGGAGCTGGAGCGGTGATGCAGGCGGTCGCGTACGCCGGGCTGGTCGCGCTCGCCAACCTCGCGGGCGGGCTCCTGATCACGACACGCGTGCGGCACAGCGCCGCTGCGCTGGGCGCGCTGGTCGCGTTCGGCGCGGGCTTCATGCTCGCCGTGGTCGTGCTGGAAATGCTGCCGGGCGCGATGACGGTGGGCGGCGGGCTGACCGCCGTGCTGGCCGGCTACCTGGGCGTGCACCTCACGCAGCACACGCTGACGCCCCACTTCCACTTCGGCGAAGAAACGCACAAGGAGGCGATGGTCTCGCCCGGCGTGGGCGTCTTTGCACTGGTGGGACTGCTCCCGCACGCGTTCTTCGACGGCGTCGCCATCAGCAGCGGGTTCCTGGCCGACCAGAAGCTCGGGCTGCTGATCTTCGCGGCGGTGATCCTGCACAAGGTGCCGACGGGCGTGTCCCTGGCCAGCATCATGCTGGCGAGCGGCAACACGGTCCGGCAGACGGTGCTGGCGCTCGTGGCGGTCGGCCTGGCCACGATGCTGGGCGCCGCGCTCACGCCCATGGTCGGCGTCCTGGCTCGTTACGGGCTGGCCGCCGCCGCGGGCGTGACCATCTACGTAGCCGCCTCCAACCTGATTCCGGAATCGCAGCGGGAGCCGGGGTGGCGGATCCCCGGCGCGGTCTTCCTCGGCGTCGTCGCCTTCTACCTGGCGCGGCTGTTGCTACCGGGAAGCTGAGGATCGTTCGAGGAGGAGGTATGGCGCGAGGATTCCGGACTTCTCCCGCCGTCATGCGCTGCCTGCGCTGCCAGACGGTGGACTACCCGCGGCTGGTCCGGCGCGGGCCCGGCTGGATCGCCGTGTTCCTTTGGTTCGGCGCCGCGGTCACCTGGACGGCGTGGACGTTCTATGGCTGGCCGGGCGCGCTCTTCGTTTTCTTCATCGGCGCGTCCCTGCTCTACACGCTCTGGTACTTCTTCAAGCAGGAACAGGCGTGCCGCGAATGCGGCGCACGCGAGCTCGAGCCGCACCGCCATCGCGGCGAACCGCCGGAAGTGGCGGCGTAGCGTGAGTGCGTCTGGGCGGCGCTAGCCCTCTGACCGTTTCGCGCACCGCGGTGTACCACCGCCCGTGAGCGAGCTCGAGCTGTTCGGGGATGACGACGTCGCCTCCGCCACACCCGGTGTCGAGGAAACCGGGCCGGCGCCGCTGGCCGCGCGCCTGCGCCCGCGCACGCTCGACGAGTTCGTCGGGCAGGAGCACCTGCTCGCGCCGGGCAGGGCGCTGCGCGAGCTGATCGAGCGCGACGAGGTCGGCAGCCTGATCCTCTGGGGCCCGCCCGGCAGCGGCAAAACCACCCTCGCCCGCATCATCGCCGCGCGCACTCGCTCGGCCTTCGTGCCGTTCAGTGCGGTCACGGAAGGGATCCCGCGCGTGCGCGAGCTGATCCGCCAGGCGGAGGCGCGGCTCCGCACGGGCCGCCGCACCATCCTCTTCTGCGACGAGATCCACCGCTTCAACAAAGCGCAGCAGGACGCGTTTCTGCCGCACGTCGAGGCGGGCACCGTCTCGCTCATCGGCGCGACCACCGAGAATCCGTCCTTCGAGGTCATCGGCGCGCTGCTCAGCCGCTCGCGCGTGTTCGTGCTCGAGCCGCTGCGCGAGGACCATCTGCTGATCGTGCTCCGGCGCGCCCTGGCGGATCCGGAGCGGGGGCTCGCCGGCTGGCAGCTCACCGTAGACGACGGCGCGCTGGCCCTCATCGCCCGCGAGTCCGACGGCGATGCCCGCCGCGTGCTCAATGCGATCGAGGCCGCGGCCAACATCGTGGGCGTGGGCGGGCACATCACGGCGGCCATCGCGAAGGAGGCGCTCCAGCTCCGCTTCGCCCGCTACGACAAGGCGGGCGAGGAGCACTACAACCTGATCTCGGCGCTGCACAAGGCGGTGCGCGGGAGCGATCCGCAGGGCGCGCTCTACTGGCTGGCGCGCATGCTCGATGGCGGCGAGGACCCCCTCTACCTCGCGCGCCGCCTCGTGCGCATGGCGGTCGAGGACATCGGCCTCGCCGAGCCGCAGGCGCTGAGCGTCGCGATCGCCGCGCGCGACGCCTACCATTTTCTCGGTTCGCCCGAAGGCGACCTCGCGCTGGCCGAAGCCGCCGTGTACCTGGCGACGGCGCCGAAATCCAACCGCCTGTACCTGGCCATGGGCCGGGCGAGCGAGGCCGCGCGCGCAACCCCGGCCGAGCCCGTGCCGCTCCACATCCGCAACGCCCCGACCAAGCTCATGGATCAGATGGGCTACGGCCACGGGTACGGGTACGCCTTCGACGCGGAGGAGCATTATTTGCCGCAGGAGTACCTGCCCGAGCGGCTGCGCGGCGAGACCTTCTACCGGCCGAGCGAGTTCGGCTTCGAGAAGCGCATCGCCGAGCGGCTGGCGTGGTGGGAGGAGCTGAAGAGGAAGAGCCGTGAAGAGGAAGGGAAGTAGTTTCCTGGTTGCGTTGCTGTTGCTCGCGGCCGCGTGCATCCCCGAGCTGGTGAAGCCCGATGTGCGACTCGCGGGCGTGCGGCTGGCCGGACTCGGGCTCTCGGGCGGGCTCCTGTACGTGCGGCTCAGCGTGGTCAACCCGAACCGCTTCGATCTGGAGGCCGACGGGCTCACGTACCGCCTCGAGCTGAGCGATCCCGGCGCCGGTGAGGACGGCTGGGTCGACCTCGCCAGCGGCCGCTTCGACGAGGACGTACGCGTGGGTGCGCGTGACAGCGCGGTGCTCAGCATCCCCGTCGAGTTCACGTACCGCGGCGCGGGTGGGGTCGTCCGGTCCCTGCTCGACCGAGGAACCTTCGATTATCGGGTGAGCGGCGTCGTCGTGCTCGAGAAGCCGTTCGGGACGGAGGTCCCGTACCGGCGGACGGGCACGGTGTCCCTGGCGGGGGAGGGGTAGGGCACAACCCTTTCCCCGGGGTCACTCATTGGGATAGATTACAAACGGGTGTAGTCCGCCCGCCGAAGGAGGAATCCGCTATCTCGCGAGCCATTTCCATCGAGGTCCAGCAGGAGCGCGCCGTGCTGGTGGCGGCGCCCACGAAACACGTCCCCTCGAGCGCGGCCGACGAGCACCTGAACGAGCTGGTGCGACTGGCGGACACCGCCGGCGCGAAGATGGTCGGCACGCTGCGGCAGCGGATCGATGCGCCGCACCCCAAGTTCTACATCGGCGAAGGCAAGGCGCTGGAGCTACGCGAGCAGCTCAAGCACGCCACCGCCGACCTCGTCATCTTCGACGAGGAGCTGACGCCCGCCCAGGGGAAGAACCTGGAGAGCTTCCTGGGGGCGCGCGTCATGGACCGTACCGAGCTGATTCTCGATATCTTCGCGACACGCGCGCGTACCTCCGAGGCGCAGATGCAGGTGGAGCTGGCCCAGCTCGAGTACCTGCTGCCGCGGCTCAAGCGCATGTGGACGCACCTGTCGCGCACGCGCGGCGGCATCGGGCTGCGGGGCCCGGGTGAGATGCAGCTCGAGACGGACCGGCGGCTGATCAGCCGGCGCATCCGCGACCTGCGCACGAAGCTGGAGACGCTGGCGCAGCGGCGGGCGACGCAGCGCAAGGCGCGCTCCGGCGAATTTCGCGCGGCCCTCGTCGGCTATACCAACGCGGGCAAGTCCTCGGTCTTGCGCTCGCTCTCGGGCGCGAACCTGTTCATCGAGGATCGTTTGTTCGCGACGCTCGATCCCGCGACGCGCGCCGTGGACGTGGGCAACGGCGCGCGCGCGCTGGTCACCGACACGGTCGGGTTCATTCGCAAGCTGCCGCACCACCTGGTCGCCTCCTTCCACGCCACGCTGGAGGAGGCGGGGCACGCGGACGTGCTGCTGCACGTGATCGACGGCGCGCACCCGGGCTGGGAGGAGCAGAAGGCCGTCGTGGAGGAGGTGCTGGCCGAGCTCGGGCTGGGCGAGCGGCAGGTTCTGCTGGTTTTCAACAAGATCGACCGGCTCACGCACGCGGAGGAGGAGGCGCTGCGCGAGCGGGTGGCCACGCTGTTCGCGCAGGATTTCCTGTTCGTCTCGGCGGTGGAGGCCGGCGGGCTGGACGCGCTCCGCGCGCGGCTGCTTCAGGAGTTACGCGCCCGCCTGGCCGAGGTCGAGCTGCGCATCCCGGTCGAAGACGGCGAAGCGCTCGCGGCCGTCTACCGCGAGGGCGAGGTGCTGCGGCGCTCGGAGAACGGCACGATCATCAGCGTCGTCGCCCGGCTGCCCCGTCCGGCCCTGGGGCGCCTCCAGCGGCGGAACGGGATCGAGATCATCGGCGCGGCGTGAGCGAACAGATCGTGATCGTCGGGCCGGGCCGCATGGGGCTCGCGCTCGGTGCGGCGCTCCACCAGGCTGGCGAGGTGGAGCGCCTCATCTATCATGGGCGGACGCTGGAGCCGCCGCCGCACCCGCTGTTCGATCCGGAAGGCGGCGCCGAGTACCGCCTGGGGCCACACCCGGTACCGGCGGGCACGACGATCGTGATCCTGGCCGTGCCGGACCAGGCGCTGGCGGAAGTCGCCCACGACCTGGCGCTGGTCGCCACCGCGCCGCCCGGCTGTGTCGCGCTGCACCTGGCCGGAGCGCTGTCCGCCGACGTACTCACGCCGCTGCACAGCGCCGGCTATGCGATCGGCTCGCTGCATCCGCTCCAGACGGTGGCCGACCGCTGGTCCGGAGGCGATCGGCTCTTCGGCGCGGCCTTCGCGCTCGCGGGCGAGCCGGCGGCGATCGCGGCCGGTCGACGCCTGGTCAGCGCGCTCGGCGGCCGCACGCTGCTGATCCCCCCGGCGTTGCGACCGGTCTACCACGCAGCGGCGGTGCTGGCCTCGAACTCGCTCGTGGCGCTGGCCGCGGCGGCGGCCCGGCTGCTGGGCCAGGCCGGCGTCGCGGAAGACGACGCCGTGCCGTCCATCCTGCCGCTGGTGCGAGGCACGCTGGACAACCTGGAGCACCTGGGTGCGCCGGCCGCGCTCACGGGCCCGATCGCGCGCGGCGACCTCGACACCGTTCGACTGCATCTCGCGCGGTTGTCGCGCGAGGATCGCGCATTATATTGCGCGCTCGGCCTCGAAACGCTGCGTCTCGCCCGCGCCGTCGGGTTGGACGAGGACAAAGCCGCCGAGCTGGAATCCCTGCTATCCTCGGCTTGATGCGCCTTCACATCAACATCGATCACGTCGCGACGCTCCGGCAGGCGCGGCGCACGGACGAGCCCGACCCGGTGCGCGCTGCGGTGCTCGCCGAGCTGGGCGGCGCCGATGGCATCACCGTGCACCTGCGCGAGGACCGGCGTCACATCCAGGACCGCGACCTGCGACTGCTGCTCGCGACCGTGCGCTCCGGCGTGAACCTCGAGCTCGCCGCCGCGAGCGACGTGGTGCGCATCGCCCTCGAGATCCGGCCCAGGGAGGCCACGCTGGTGCCGGAGCGGCGTGAGGAGATCACCACCGAGGGCGGCCTCGCCCTCGGCGAAGGTGCGGCGCGAAAGAAGCTGGCCGCCGCGCTCGAGGACCTGAAGCGCGCGGGAATCCGGACGTCGCTCTTCATCGACCCGGAGCCGGCGTCGATCCGCGCGGCCGCCGAGCTGGGGACGGACGCGATCGAGTTGCACACGGGCGAGTACGCGCACGCGCTGCTGGCGGCGAAGGGGCGGCTGCAGGCGGATCGGCGCCGCGCGGACACGCCGGAGGAGGAGCTGGACCGCATCCGGCGCGGCGCCGTGCTGGCGCGCTCGCTCGGCCTCGACGTGCACGCTGGCCACGGCCTCACCTACGAGAACGTGATGCCGGTGGCCGCCGTTGCGGAGATCGAGGAGCTGAACATCGGGCATAGTGTGGTGAGTCGCGCGGTCTTGGTGGGGATGGAGCGGGCCGTCCGGGAGATGAAGGATTTGCTGCGCCAGGCGCGCACCACGCCGGCCGGAGCGCGGGAGCAGTAGCGACCATGCCGAGCGTGCGGGAGTTCTTCGTGACCGAGGCCGGCGATTACATCAGCCGGTTGGCCCAGCTCGTCCAGAAGCAGGACGGCGTCGACCTGGACGAGCTCCAGCGGCTCTGTCGCGGCCTGCGCGGCAGCGCGCAACTGGCGCGCGAGGATCGCGTGCACCGGGTCGCGCGGGCGCTGGAGGGTACGGTGCGCGCGCTTGCGGGCGGCGCGCTGAGCTGGGGAGAGCAGCTCCGCGACAAGGCGGCGCAGACGCTCGAGGACCTGCACTACCTGGTCGCCGGCGCGGAGACGGAGCGCGAGGCGGAAGCCCGCGTGGCGCTGGCACTGGCCCGGCTGCACGGGCTGGGAGCGGGCGCGGCGCCGGCCGCGCCGGCGCCCGGGGGGGCGCGGGCCGGCGCCGCGCCCGAGTTCCGTGCCTTCGCGGCCGCCGAATGCGCGGGCGTGCGGGCGGAGCTGAGCGCGGCCCTGAGCAAGCTCGAGCGGGAGCCGCGCGATCGTGAGCCGCTCAAGGCGATTCTGCGGCGGCAGCGCGCGCTGCTCGGCGCGGCGCAGCTCGATGCGATCCCCGCGGTCGCGGAGACGATCCGCGGCCTCGATGACATCACGCGACTGGTCGCGCGCACGAACGCGGGCGTGGAAGGCGAGTGGCTGGAGTTCTACCGCGCGGCCCGCGACGTCCTGGGCGTCGTCTCGCCGGCCCTCACGGCCGGGCAGGAGGCGCCCGCTGTGCAGGCGCTCGGGCGGCTGCGTGGCCTGCGCGATCGGCTGCTCGCCAGCAGCGCGGCCGAGGAGAAGAGGCCGCCGCGCGCGCCCGGCGTGCCGGGCACGACCGAGACCACGGAGGAGCTCCCGGTCGAAGTCGTCAACTTCTTCCGCACGGAGGCCCGCGCGATTCTGGGCCGCATCGAGCGCATGGCGGGTGAGCTGAGCGGCGCCGCCCTCGATCGGCAGGGACATCTCCGGCGCGAGCTGCGCGCCGCGTTCACGGCGCTGCGCGACACCGCCACGACCTTCGGCTTCGCCGCGGCCGCCGAGCTGGCGGACGGCGCGCTGAACCGCATCCCGTTCGTGACCGGCCCCGAGCTGCTCACGGCCGTGCACGAGTTGCACGGCGTGATCACCGGAGAACCCGTGCCGGCCGCCGTGCCGCCGGCCCCCCCGGCGGTCACACCGACGCGGGCGGCCGCCTCTGCCGCCGCGCCCGCCGGCGACGACGTCGTCCCCATCGAGCGCCTCTGCTACCGCGGCGAGGCCGCGCTGCGCCGCGCCCTCGAGCTTCAGCCCGCGCTGACGGCCGCGCGTCCCGGCGACGCCGCCTGGCGCGAGACCGTGCAGGAACTCTTCGATCTCATCCGTCTCGGGATGGCGTGAGGGCAGGCGCACGGTCTCCCCGGCTGCTCGATTGGAAGGCGGCTCTCGGGATCGGCCTCAGCCTTGCGCTGCTCTACTTCGCGCTGCGTGGCGTAGACGCCGCCGCCGTACTGGAACAGCTCCGCCTGGCCGACCCGTTCCTCTTCCTGGGCAGTATCTTCCTCGCGACCGCGGTTTTTCTCGTGCGCGCCTGGCGCTGGCGCCTGCTGCTCCAGCCCATTGCGGCGACCGCGCTCCGGCCGCGCTTCGCCGCGACCACCATCGGCTACATGGCGACCAATCTGCTGCCCGCCCGCATGGGCGAGTTCGCGCGCGCGTATGCGCTCTCGCGCATGCAACCGGTCTCGATGGTGGCATCCTTCGGCTCGCTCGTGGTCGAGCGGCTGTTCGATGGGTTCACGGTCGTCGCGTTCCTCTTCCTCGCCATGGCGCTGCCCGCCTTCCCGGGGGGCGGCGCGGTCGGTGGGCGCAACCTCGAGGCGGCGGCGGCCGTCGTTACAGTCGTGTTCGGAAGCGTGGGCGTCGTGCTGGTCGCGATGGTGCTCTGGCCGCGACGTCTGGTCCGACTGGTCGAGTCGGCCGTCCGGCTCCTGCCGCGCCCGCTCCGGCGCCCGCTCGTCGATGTACTCGAGGCGTTCCTGGATGGACTCGCCGTGCTGCGCCAGCCGCGCCTGCTCGTCTACAGCGCGCTCTGGTCGGCCGCCGTCTGGCTCGTCGGCGCCGCCGCCTACTGGCTCGCCTTCCTGGCGTTCGGCCTGCCGGTCGGGTTCACCGGCGCCCTCTTTCTCCAGTCGCTCATCGCGCTCGCCGTCGCGCTGCCGTCCGCCCCCGGCTTCTTCGGCATCTACGAGGCGGGCGTGCGCGTGGGGCTCGTCGAGATCTGGGGCGTGGAGCTGAACCCTGCGCTCAGCTTCGCCATCGGCTTCCACATCGGCGGTTTCATTCCCGTCACCGCGATCGGCCTCTACTACCTCTGGCGGCTCGGCCTGTCCCTGCGCGAGGTCGAGCGCAGCGAGGCGCTGGTGGAGGAGGCCGTGGAGGCCGAGCATCCGGAGACCGCGGGATGACGACGTCGGCCTCTCCTGCCGCTGGGCGCGACGTCGACCCGGTGCGGGAGCGTGCGCACGCCAAGGTGAACCTGCGGTTGGAAGTCCTGGCTCGCGAGGAGAGCGGCTATCACCAGATCGAGACCGTCTTCTGCGCGCTCGAGCTCGCCGACGAGCTCCAGGCGCGGCGCGGGCCGCACGGGATCGAGCTGCACCTCGAGGGCGCCGACCTCGGACCCGTGCGCGACAATCTGGTCTATCGCGCGGCGGAAGCGTTTTTCCGGGAGGCCGCGCTTGCGCCCGACGTGGACATTCGCCTGCGCAAGCGCATCCCCGTGGCGGCCGGCCTGGGCGGCGGCTCGAGCGACGCCGCCGCGACGCTGCGCGCTCTGAACCGTTTGCACGGCGAGCCGCTGGAGCCGCCGAGCCTGCTGCGCCTGGGCGCGGGTCTCGGCGCCGATGTCTGCTTCTTCCTGTGCGGCTCGCCCCTGGCGCTCGCCTGGGGTCGCGGCGAGCGCCTGCTGCCGCTCCCGCCGCTGCCAGCCGCGCCGGTGATCCTGGCCGTTCCCCGTTTCCGCAGCGACACCGCGGAGGCGTACCGTGCGCTGGACGCGGCGCGCGGCCACAGGCCCGCGACGTTACCCGCCGCTCGAGTCCTCCACCCGCGCGAATTCGCCGATTGGCACGCCGTGGCACCTCTGGCCCACAACGACTTCGAGGACGTGATCTTCGATCGCTTCCCCGAGCTCCGCGCCATCCGCGACGCGCTGCGGGAAAGCCGCCCGAGCCTCGCGCTGCTCGCCGGCAGCGGGTCCGCCGTCTTCGCGATCTACGCGGATGCGGAGCAACGCGCGCGCGCGGCCGGCGCGCTGCGGGCGCGCTTTTCCCAGCTCGCGCTCATCGAGACGGCCACGGCGACTGGCGCGTAGAACGGCCAAGCGCCCGGGCCGGCAATGACTTCCGTTGATCCCGCCCCCGAATTCCGCTAGTTTTCAGTGTCTTTCCGGGGTCGTCTAACGGCAGGACAGGGGACTTTGGATCCCTTAATGGAGGTTCGACTCCTCCCCCCGGAATAACGCCCTCCCGGTCCCCGCGCCTTGCCCGTAACCGTGCAAGTTGGGTCACGTTTCCTTCCAGCCATATGGGCGAGCCTCACCGACGACGTGGAAGTCGTAGCTTGAACCAATCACTTGCGTGGAGATCTCATGTCCCTCGTGATGTGGAACCGAGTGTATCTGGCGCTGAATACGCTGCACGTCCTTGCCGTCATGCTATTCCTGGGTAGCATGATCATGGGAATCTTCTGGAAGCGGCGCTCGGATCGCACGGACGAACCACGCGTCATCGCGTACACCCTGGAGGGCATCGTCCGCGCGTACCGCTGGCTCACCCTGCCGAGTGCCGCGCTCCTGGTCCTGTTCGGTTTCGGCATGGTTGCGGTGGGCAATGTCTCCCTGCGCTTCGCGTGGGTCCTACTCGGCATTGCCACGATCACCGTCTCGGTCGCCGTACTCGTGTTGCGCGTGGCCCCGGCGCAGTTGCAGCTGCTCGCGCTCGCCCGCTCGGCTGCGGACGCCGGGAGCTTCGACCGTGCCTCGTTCGACCGGTTGACCCATCAGTGGCAACGCTGGGTATTGATCGCGACCGTCGCGCCGATGATCGGCGTGGCCCTCATGGTCTTCAAACCGCACTGACTGGCGGAGCGTGGCTTCTCGCGCCCGCGCGCGCGACGTCGCCACGGTCTGGCAGCGTCAGCGCAGCTTCAGGGACTCAGCGGCAGGCGTGCCCCGAGCAGCAGCGCTCCGTCCGAGTTGCGCCCCAGCTCCAGCTTGGGCTCGTATGGAATGTTCGGCGGCGTGCTTTCTTCGCGCATGTCGAGGATGAAGAGGATGACGCTGGCGGCGACGCCGATCTGGCTGGCCACCAGGGCGATCCTGGCGCGGTCATCCAGGCGGACCACCTCCTGGTACTGCGCCTCCAGGTCGGGATCCAGGTAGGCGCCGCCGGGACCTTGCTCGCAGCGGTCACTTTCCTGCCGGCAGAGCTCCTCGATACGCTGAAACCGCTGGTCCGCGCGGTGGTTGGTGATGAAGCCGTAACCGGCGCTCGCGGCCGAGAGGGCGAGCGTGCTCCACTTGGTGACGCGGAGCGGTCGCCAGGCGCTGGGGCCGCCGATGCGTTCGGCGGGCGCTTCGGGTTGGGCGGGGAACCGGCTTTCCAGGCGCTGCGCCGACGCGGGCGAGACGGTCGCGAGCAGGCCGGCAATAATCAGGAATCCAACGGGCTTCATCGGTTCACCTCACTGGCCCCGGTAGGCCACACAAGATCCCTCGGCTCCGCGGCCCCTATGGGGCCGCTCCGCTCGGGATGACATGGTCACTGCAGCTTCACGATGGTCCCCCGCAGGAGGGGCACGTACAGCGCGCCCGCGTGCGCGGTGACGGGCGCGACGATCGAGTCCTCGAGGTCTTTGCGCCAGACCACGCTGCCGTCGGTCCGGAGCAGGAAGAGCGTGCCGTCCAGCCGGCCGACCAGGAGCCGGTCCCGCACGAGCGTGAGCGACGCCCGCGCCGCTCCGCCCAGGGCTGCGATCTTCTCCGCAGTCCCCCCGGCGGGCGGCACGCGCCAGAGGTCGGCCGCGCGCGTGAGCAGGTAAACCGCGCCGTTCGGGGCGACGACGGGCGCGGCCAGCACCGGTGCACCGAGGGCCGCCCGCCAGGCCTGCGTCAGCTCCGGCAGGACGAGTGCCACGGCGTCGCCGGAAAAGAGAGGCACGACGACCGTATCACCGGAGAGCGCGGGCGCGGCCGCCACCCCGGCCGGCAGCGCCATGCGCCCGACCACCGCGCCTGCGTCGCGGTCCAGGACGAAGAGGGTGTCGCTGGCCGTGGCCACCAGCAAGCGGTCGTGCCAGGGCACGGGCGTGGCCCGCACCGCGCCGGACAGCCGGCGCTTCCACGCTTCCTCGCCCTTGCGCACGTCGAGCGCGAAGATGTTCCCGCCCTCGGTGCCGAAGAAGACCACGTCGCCCACGAGCAGCGGCGGAACGGGCGTGGAGCCGACGACCCGGTGCCAGAGGCGGTCCCCATCCTCCAGCGCGAGCGCGTACGCGCGCCCCTCGCGCTCCTCGGCCGCGGCGAAGACCCGGTCGCGCCACCGCACCATGCCGCCGGTGATGGCGCCGTCCAGCCGCCGTTCCCAGTAGTGCTCGCCGTCCTCGGCCGAGATCGCCACGACCAGCCGGTTGGCCGTGGCCGCGAGCACGGCCGGGCCTTCCACGACCAGAGGCGACACGAGCCCGCGCCCGACCTCGGCGCGCCAGACCTCCTCGACGCTGTCGGGCGCCGCCTCGGCGGCGTACCCGGCTCGCTGCGGGTTGCCGAGCAGCGTGGGCCAGTCCGCGTTCGTGGGCACATGCGGGATGCGCCGCAGGGGGCGCGCGCAGGCGCCGACTGCCAGCAACAACGCCAGCAGCGGCAGTAAATTGACACATTTTCGCGGCAGGTCTAGGTTGGCGCTGCGCGCCAACGGGGATGGGGATCGGGATCGGGATTGGGCTCGGGGCACGGCGCGGGACCTTCTCATTGGGTTCGGGATCGAGTGGCGGTCATCGCTGAAGTACGTGAGCTCGGCCGGTACGTCGGGCAAGAAGCCATGGTGCGCGGCTGGGTGCGGACCACGCGCTCGGACGGCCGCATCGGCTTCGTCGTGCTGCGC
>JACQPS010000033.1 GCA_016207445.1 Gemmatimonadota bacterium
ATGGTGCGGCGCGGGCGCGCGCCCGCGCGCGCGAGCTCGGCGACCGCGCGCGCCGCCGCCAGCACGGAGGCGGTGCCGCTCACGTTGTCGCCGGCGCCGGCGTTCCAGGCATCGGAGTGCGCGCCGGCCACGACCCACTCGTCCGGGCGCTCCCGTCCGCGCACCCACGCGATCGTGTTCCAGATGTCCTTGTACGGATTCGTCTCGCGGTCATCCGCCACTTTCAGGCGCACGCGCGCGGGGCCCGGACCCACGTGGTAGCGCAACGGCAGCGCGCCCTGCCACTCCTGCCCGGGCAGGTCACGGCCGCGCAGCGCGCGCAGGATCGGCTCGGCCACCGCGTAGCCGACGGGGATGACCGGGATGCGCGGGACCTCCATCCCCGGCGTGCTGCCTGGCTCGACCCGCCGCGCGCCTGGCACGCTCGCCCACGAAGGCGTGGACGGATCACCCGGCCCATTCTTGATGCTGCCGCGCTGCACGGCGTGCGGCGAGCGGTACGCGCCCTCCGGGTAGACGTCGCCGCGGAAGTAGCCGTCGTCGTACGGATCCGAATACAGGATGAGGCCGAGAGCGCCCTGCTGCTCCGCGAGCCGCGCCTTCACGCCGCGGTAGGAGCGCCCATAGCGCGCCAGCACGATCTTGCCTGCCACGCTCACGCCGATGGAGTCGAGCCGCGCGTAGTCCTCGTGCAGCCCGTAATTGACGTACACGACCTCGCCTTCCACGGCGCCGGCCCCGGAGTAGCCGTTCACCCAGGGAAACTGCGGCAGCGAGCTGGTCGGATCGGAGTCGAGCGCGGGCTCGCCCAGCTCGAAGCGCTGCCGCGCCGGCGCCACCAGCTCCAGCTCCACAGCGGTCGGCCAGGGCAGGTAGATGCTGTACGTCTTGACCTCGGCCTCGAGGCCCCAGGAGCGCTTCTGCTCGAGGATCCAGTCCCGCACGCGCGCCTGCGCGGCCGATCCGGCCACGTGCGGCTCCCGTGCAAGTGCCCGCGCAAGCGAGTCGAGAGCGGCCGGCTGGATGCGCTCGATCGCGCGCGCCTCGAGCGCGCGCTGCCCCGCGGCAGCGCCGGTCGAGAAGCCGCTGATGGCTGGCTCCTGGGCCTCGGCCTCAGCCGCAGCCAACAGGACGACCAGGATAGGCAGCGCCGTGTGCACGGCACGCCGGAGCAGGTTGCGCATGCCGGTCGTCTTCCGGGCTCGAACGCGAAGGAGGCGGGAAGTTAGGCCCCGACCGAGGCCGTGGGCAACAGTTGGCAGGGTTGCCGCACTATCGGTCCAGCAATCGGGTCCGGCCGCGGTGCGTCATGCGGATGGGCATCGACATCCCGGCGGCGGCGATGTCGACGGTGCCGGAAAGCTCGCCGCCCTCCATGACGTCCACGATCAGCTTCCGCTCCGGGTCCCAGAGCGCGGTGGTGTTCTCGCTGCCGACGAGCTGCTGCGCGAACACGGCGTCCTCCGCCGATCCCAGCACGGACAGCGTCGTGGCGGCACGCCCGCGGATCACCCGCAGCATGCGCCCGGCGACGACGGTGTCACTCGTCCACGCAGAGCTGACGATCGACTCTCGCCGGATTTCCAGCTCATCCGTGCTCTCCTCCACCCGGATCGTGTCGGTCCAGGTTTCGCCACGGGCGACCACGCGTCGGGGCAGCGGCGGGAAAAAGCCGCGGAACGGCTCGGCCGAACCGAGTATCTGGACCACCTTCTCGACGACGGTGGGACCGGACAGGGTCTCGACTTCGCCGCCCCGGTCGAGTCGGAAGACGAACTCCCCCGCTACCTCCGCCAGCCCAGCCCGGACATCCCCCATCATCGGGTTACTCAGCCGTCCCGAGAACTCCTCGTACCGGGCATGGACCTCGAGCGCCTCGCCCGCCGGAACGAACGTCATGCGCACCGTCCCCGCCGAGCCGATCTGCATCTTCATCTCCCCGCCGCCCATCGGCATTTGCATCACTACATCGATGGTGTCGGAGGTGCGGAACCGCACGTCGGCGGCAGCGGGCATGGTATAGGCGAGGGTGGCGCCGCGGGCGGCCGGCTCGGGCGCCGAACGCACGCACGCCGCCGCGGCCAGGGCCGCGACGGCGCAGGTTGCACGAAGAGCGCTGGTGGAATGCAGAGTCACTGGGCTCAGCCTTGCGGGCCCGTGAGCCGTACGCTCCCCGAGCCGGTCTCGATCTCGATGCGGCCGTTGCCATCGCCGATCCGCCCCGTGAGGAAGCTGCGGCGGCGCTCGATGACGTACATCGAGACAGCCGCGTTGATGCCGCCGCTGCCGGTGTCGACCCGGATTTGCGCGCCCAGCTCCGGCGGCACGCGCAGCGTCACACTCCCCGACCCCGTATCGATGAGGACCGCCTCGACGTCCGTCAGCAGGTCCAGGCGCACCGACCCGCTGCCGGTATCGAGTTTCACATCCGTGGTGCGGGCGGCGGCGATGTCGATGCCACCCGAGCCGGTGTCCACACGCAGCCGGTCCGCGCGCACGTTGGACAGCTCGACATCGCCCGAGCCCGTGTCCACGTCCAGTGCCTCGGCGCTGAGGTCGCTGCCATCGACGGAGCCGGAGCCGGTGTCGATCGTGATCTGCTTGCCGGCAGCCCCGTTCACGCTGACGCTGCCGGAGCCCGTGTCCACATCCAGGTCGCCTTCGGCCCCGTTGACGCGCACCGGCCCGGAGCCGACGTCGATCCGGAGCAGGCCGCGCGTGCGCTCGGTCGACACGGAGGTGGAGCCGCCGTCCACCAGCAAGTCGGCGTGGACGTCGGTTACGTTCGCTTTGCCGACCGCCAGGTACACGGCCAGCTTCTTTCCCTCCGGCACCAGCACGCGCACGTCGGCGTGGGCCTCGAGGCCGCCGCCCGAGCCCGCGATGGTCACACGCTCGCCGCCGCCGCGGCCGTCGCCGAACGTCCCGTCCCCGCGCACGCGGATGGTCGTGCGCGAGCCCCAGCCCATCCCCTTGTAGACCACGCGGTCGTCGGGGTAGCGGATGCGCAGCGCGTTGCGCCCGTGCACCCTTCCGACGTCCACCCGCAGCTCGCGGGCGTCCTTGCCGCCCCTCGTGACCTCGACCACCACATCCGGACCGCCGCCGCGCTCCACGCGCATCTCGCCGGCCAGGTTGTAGACGGCTACGTCCGTACCCCCGAGTGTGTATCGTTCGGCCCGCTGCGCTAAGAGCGCCTGCCCCCCGGAAGCGAGGCTGGCGGCCGCGAGCAGGCCCGTCGCGCGCAGGAGCGCGCGTGCATACCCCACGCGGCTTCGCCGCGTGGGGACCCCTGCAGTCTTCGCGTCAGTCATGCGGAAAGCCCCCGTTCGATTTGCGAACTGTGCCGCTCCCTCTACGCACCCGGCCGGCGCCCGGTTTCAAGCGCGCCCCGGAGCACGTCCAGCAGCGCCTCGATGTCCTGCCGGTCGTTGTATACGTGAGGCGAAACCCGCAGTGCGCTGCCCCGCAGCGAAGCGATCACGTTCTGCTCTGCCAGCAGCCGTTGCAGGCGCTCCAGGTCCAGTCCCGGCGGCGTGCGCACGCCGAAGAGATGGGCGCCCCGCCACGCTTCCTCCTCGACCCGGTAGCCGAGCGCGCGCGCTTCCTCCAGCAGCTCCGCGCTCAGCGCGCGGCAGTACTCCTGGATGCGCGCCGGCGCCCACTCCAGCACCTGTTCGAGCGCGGCGATCAGCATCGGCAGCACGATGAAGTTGCTGCGCTCGCCGACGTCGTAGCGGACCGCGCCGGCCCGGTACTCGTCCTCGTACTCGACCAGTCGCCGGAAGTCCTCGCTGTGCACGCGCGCCAGCCAGGTCTCCTCGAGCGGGATGCCAGCGTCATAGCGTGGGCCGAAGTAGGCGAGGCCGATCGAGTACGGCCCGAGCAGCCACTTGTAGGCCGCGCACACGAGGGCGTCGGGCTGGACGCGCGCCACGTCGAACGGCAGCGCGCCGACCGACTGCGTCCCGTCCACCACCAGCGCGGCGCCGACCTCGCGCGCGTGCGCGCCGATCCGCTCCAGGTCGAAGCGCGTGCCATCGGCCCAGTGCACGTTGCCGAGCGCGACCACCGCGGTGCGCGCATCGATCGCGTCCAGCAGCCGCGCGTTCCACGCTGCGCCGCGGCCCGGGGCATCCGGTGGGATCACCGTCCTCACCTCGGCGCCGGCTTCGCGGGCGAGGCGCTGCCAGATGTACACGTTGCTCGGGTACTGGTCGTGCGCGAGCACGATGCTCCGGCCGCGCGACAGCGGCGTGTTGCGCGCGGCCGTCGCCAACCCGTACGAGGCCGCCGGGATGATCGCGATGCGCGCGGGCTCGGCGTTCACCAGGCGGCCGAACAGCGCGCGCGCGTGATCGCTCTCGCGGAAGAAGTCCTCGGGCGCGATCCCGGCCGGCAGCCGCTTTCTGCGCAGTCCCTCGATGCCCGCCTGTTCCACTCGCCGCAGCAGCGGAGACATGTAGGCGCAGTTCAGGTAGTGCACGTTGTCCGGCAGCGAGAAGAGCTGCTTCTGGCAGGAGAGCATCGTCACGGCAGTGCGAGTTGCGCCGCCACACGCCGGAACGCGGCCGCTGCCTCCGCCTCGGCCGCGTGCCGTCCCTGCTC
>JACQPS010000337.1 GCA_016207445.1 Gemmatimonadota bacterium
GCCTCGAGCTCCTCGACGGGCGTGGCGCGGCCGGCCGGCGCGTCGGAGCCGGGCACGCCGTGGGCGACGTCGTCGTCGAAACCCTGCGCGAGCGGCAGCCGTTTCTTCTCCCGGAAGCCGAGCGCGGTGTGATAGGCGATGCGCGCGATCCAGGTGGAAAGCTTCGCCTGGAAGCCGAAGCCGGCCAGGCCGCGGTGCACCTTCAGGAACACGTCCTGGCACACCTCCTCGCGGTCCGCCGCGTCCGGCACCAGGCGGAAGACCACGTGGCTCACCCGTCAGCATCGGCCTCGGCCTGATCCTGATCCAGTACCTGGGGTTCGGCGCGCAGGACCCCGCGCCCTACGGCGTCGTGTTCGTCAGCGCCGGGCTCGGGCTACTCGCCTACTACTTCCTCGCGCGGCGGCTGGCGGGCACCGGCGGGGCAGGGCAGGGCGGCGGCTGGGAGCCGGAGGAGTAGCGCCGGCCCTTTACAAGGGCTGCCGCGACCGGCATCCTCAGGCGAGCCGCAACAGAGAGGGCACGTGTTCAACCGCATCATCCCCCGCGATCAACAGTTCTTCGGGCTGTTCGCGGACCTCGCCCGCCGCGTGACGGCCGCCGCGCGCTTGCTCGACAAGGCGTTGGCCGAGCCGCACAACCTGGTGCAACACGTCGCGGCCATCAAAGACCTCGAGCACGAGGCCGACGTCATCACCCACAGCGTGATCGATCGCATCCACAAGGTCTTCGTCACACCCATCGACCGCGAGGACATCCACCTGTTCGTGCAGGAGCTGGACGACGTCATCGACCTGATCGACGGCTGCGCGCGCCGCGCGCAGATGTTCCAGATCCGCGCAGCGCGTGACGGGGGCCGGCAGCTCGCGATGGTACTGGTCCGCGCCACGGAGGCCATCGAGTGGGCGGTGACCAGCATGAAGCAGCCGAAGATCGTGGAGGCGCGCAGCCGCGAGATCAAGCGGCTGGAGGAGGAGGGCGACGTGCTCTACCACCAGGCGATCGCCGAGCTGTTCGGCGGCGCACCCGAAGCGCTCGAAGTGATCAAGTGGAAGGAGCTGTACGACACGATGGAGCGGGCGCTCGACCAGTGCGAAGATGTGGCGAACGTCCTGGAAAGCATCACCATCAAGCATGCCTGACGCGACGATCTCCTACGTTCTCGCCATCGTCGTCATCGCGTACACCTTCGATTTCATCAACGGCTTCCACGACTCGGCCAACGCCATTGCCACGGTCGTAGGGACGCGCGTCCTCGCTCCACTGCCGGCCGTCGCCTGGGCCGCGTTCTTCAACTTCATCGCCCTGTGGGCCGTCGGGACCGCCGTCGCCAGGACGGTCGGCAAGGGCATGATCGACATCAGTATCGTCACGCCCGACGTCATCCTCGCGGGACTGGTGGGCGCGATCGCATGGAACCTCATCACGTGGTACTTCGGCCTGCCGTCCAGCTCCTCGCACGCGCTGCTGGGTGGTTACGCGGGAGCCGCCATCGCCAGGGCCGGTTTCTCGGCGATCATCCCGGCGGGATGGACGAAGACGATCATCTTCATCTTCATGTCTCCGCTGATCGGCATGCTGCTGGGCTACTCGCTCATGGTGGCGACGTTCTGGCTGTTTCGCCATAAGGCGCCGCGCCAGGTGGATCGATGGTTTCGCGTGCTGCAGCTCGCCAGCTCCGCGCTTTTCTCACTGTCTCACGGCTCGAACGACGCTCAGAAGACCATGGGCATCGTCGTCAGCTTGCTGGTATCGGCGAACGCCCTGTTCGCGACCGAGACCGGTCTCCTGCATCACTTCTTTCTGCCGAACGCGGATCACATTCCGTTCTGGGTGATGCTGTGGGCTCACATCGCGATTGCGTCCGGTACGGCGTTCGGCGGCTGGCGCATCGTGCACACGATGGGGACCCGCATCACGAAGCTGCGTCCGGTCGGCGGCTTCTGCGCCGAGTCGGGTGGAGCCATGAGCATCCTGCTGGCGACCAAATTCGGCATCCCGGTCAGCACCACGCACACGATCACGGGATCGATCGTCGGGGTGGGCGCGACCCACCGCCTCTCGGCCGTACGCTGGGGCATTGCCGGCCGCATCGTGTGGGCCTGGATCCTGACGATCCCCGCATCCGCCGCGATCGCCGGAACCACGTACCTCGTGCTTCATCTGCTGCGCCCGGCTTGAGTGCCGTCGCGATGACGGGCGCTCGCGTCGGCCTGCGCGCGCGGCCAGGGAATCGAGGCGCCCCTAGTTACCGCCGGCGCTGCGCGAAGAGCCACGTGCTGAATTCGGGCGAAGCATAGGCGGGATCCCAGGCGTTGTGGCCGGTCCCCGGGAGCTCGGTGTAGCGAACATGGGCGCCCGCGGCCTCGAGCGCCGCCGCCGCCCGCCGGGACTGCTCCACAGGCACGACGGGGTCCACCTCCCCGTGGAAGATCCAGACCGGCAACCGGCCCAGACGGCGCGCGAGCGCTTCGAACGGTGCGCCGGCCTCGGGAGGCACCGCGGGTCCGAACCGGCTGGCCCCGGCGACTCCCGTCACCCACCCGCAGATCGGGGCCACGGCCGCGAAGCGGTCCGCGTGGCGATAGGCGAGGGCCCATGAGCCATGGCCGCCGATCGAGAGACCGGTCAGATAGACGCGATCGGGGTCGGTCCGAAACTCCTGCAGGGTCTGCTCGAGCGCCGCCATCGCCATCTCCCCGGACACGCCGGCCCAGCCGGAGTCGCGCGGCGCCTGGGGGAAGACGACGATCGCGGGATAGCGGGCGGGGTTCTGTCGCATCGCGGGGCCGAGCCCGACGGCGGTCTGGAGCAAGCCATCAGCGCCCCCCTCTCCACCGCCGTGCAGGAAGAGGATGACCGGCCAGCGCGGCGCGCTCGCATAGCTGCGCGGAACGTAGACCTGGTACGGGTAGCTCTGGCCGGCCACCGTGACCGCGCGGTCGAGGAATCCGGTCTCCACCCGCTGGCTCGCCAGTTCACTGACGGGGAGCAGGAGGAGCAGGAGCCGCAGCGCTGAGTCTCGCAGCGACAAGACAGCCCGGCCGCTAGCCCGTGGGCGCGTCACCACGTCAGGGTGTCGGCTTCCCAGTGTGAGCCGGCGTCGCTTCCCTGGCCGGCGCTGCGGACTGCGGCGACGCCTCCCGGTACACCCACGCTCCCGCTATGGCCGCCACCACGAACGCCACGAGACTCGGGCCGTGCAGCATCACGGCGTGCGCGACCGTGAGATCGGTCAGCAGCACATAGGACAGGTTGGCGAACAACAGGACGAGCCAGATCGCGACGCCGGCGATCGCGGCCGTCCTGGGCCCGGGCCCGTAGCGCGGGCGGATCGCGGCGTACAGCCAGAGCGTCACGATCCCGATCGCGACGTTGATCGCGGCGGCGCCGGTGAGGAAGGCCGGCGTAGTATCCGGGAAGTTGCCGCCCAAAGCAGCGAACGCCTCGCGCCATTCCCGCGCGAGCATGGGGATGTAGCTGGCCGGGAAGATCCCGAACACCACGCCGAACACGATCCCGCCCAGCACGACCCGGCCCCAGTTGATCTTGCTCATCGAAGCCTCCTCCAGGCAAAGGTTGCAGCGGCTGCGCATCTCGCCAGC
>JACQPS010000338.1 GCA_016207445.1 Gemmatimonadota bacterium
GGGCGGGGGCGGCGGGGGGCGGCTCCGGCGAGATCGCGTTCGATGCGATCGCTCGGCTGGACACGGCTGTGGAGCTGGAGTACTACCGGCACGGCGGGATCTTACCGTACGTGCTGCGGAAGATGCTCGGCGCATGACCCTCGGCCACGTCCATCTCAAGGTGCGCGCCCGCCGAACCGCGCTTGAGGTACCCTAAGCGGACTGCGCGGCGATCGGCTCTAGCGGGAATCCTCGCGAGTGCCAGGCCTCCAGGCCGCCGCTGATCACCGCGACTCTCGTGAACCCTCTGTTCAGTAGTGTGCGCGCCGCCCGGGCGCTCGTGGCCTCCGCGGGTCAGGTGCAGTAGAGCGCCAGCAGCACATCCCGTCGCAGTCGGGGAAGGTGATCCTCCAGCGCGTCCGGCGGGATCCGGATGGCACCGGGGATCCTCATCTTGCTCTTCTCGTAGTCCACGGGCGAGCGCACGTCCACGATGGTCGCTTCGCCACCCCGTTGCAGGTGGTCGTGCAGCTCGTCGGGCGACAGCCGGGTGACCGGCGTCGCGCTCTTCTCCATGCGGCGCCGGGCGAGCCTGTAGCCCGCGATGCCCGGCACGGCGAGCGCAACGGCGAGAAGGGTGAGACGGTTGAGTGCCGCAAGGCCACTCTGGACACCCGCGACCGAGCCGCCCAACAGGTAGCCGACCCCGGTCCACACGGCGCCCCAGAGGGCACCTCCCGCGAGCGCGAGGACGAGGAACAGCCGGAACGGAATCCCGGCAGTCCCGGCCGTCGGGGCCGCGAGCGCTCCGAGGCCAGGGACGAACTTCGCCAGCACGATCGCCACGGGGCCGACCTTCGAGAAGGCGCTCTTCGTCTTCGCCACACACACGTCGCGGTTGACGGAGAACCGGCAGGCCAGGCCCACAACCTCCGAGCCCCGCCAGCGGCCCACCCAGTACCACACGAGGTCGCCGGTGAGGGCGCCCGCGGCGACGACGGCGACCAGCGCGGGCCAGCTCAGGTGGCCCCAGGCGGCCAGGGCACCGCCGAGCAACAGCACCGGGACCGCGGCGATCGGCAGCGCCAGGAACTCGGCGGCCGCGGCCGCGAAAAAGATCCAGTAGCCGAACTTCGCCAGGAGTCCGAGAACGTCCAGCCGTCACCTCCGCGCACTATCCGGGTGAATCCCGCCCGATGCCTAAAGTTTCACCCGCCTGCCGTCCTATGCCAGAGCCGTGTGCTCTGTAGATGTGATTCGCGATGCTTGCCCCTCCGGCCGCGCCAGCCCACCTTCCCTTGGGGTTCGCTCTCCTCTCGCTGCGCGAGGTCTTCGCTTGGGCTCGGTCATCCGTACGGCGCGCCGGCCCTCTCAGAGCCGCCTAGGGGATCCATGACCCGCCGAGCGGCGCTTCGCGCACTTCCCCTCGCCACGCTCCTCGCGGTTTCGCCTCCGGTCGTCCTTTCGCATCCGGCTGTCCTTGCACCTCCTCAAGGGGATCGACCCTTCGTGGATCTCGTGACCGTCGAGGGCGTCATCGATCCCGTCGTGGCGCGCTTCGTGGAGCGGGTCGTAGCGGACGGTGCCCGTCGTCACGTGGAGGCCGTCGTCGTGCTCCTGGACACCCCGGGCGGCCTGGACGTCTCCATGCGGCAGATCGTCCAGTCGATCCTGGGCTCGGCGGTGCCGGTCGTCGTGTTCGTGGCGCCGTCCGGAGCGCGCGCGGGCTCGGCCGGCGTGTTCCTAACGATGGCGGCGCACGTCGCGGCGATGGCGCCGGGAACGAACGTCGGTGCGGCGCACCCGGTGGCCTTCGGCGGCGCGCCGATCCCGGAGGCCCAGGAGGAGAAGATCGTGAACGACGCGGCCGCCTACATCCGCTCTCTCGCGTCGCGACAGGGGCGGAACGCGGATTGGGCGGAGAAGGCCGTGCGCCAGAGCGTGTCCGTCACGGACCGGGAGGCGCTCCGGCTGAAGGTGATCGACCTCGTCGCCCGCGATGTGGACGAGCTTCTCGTACGTCTCGACGGCCGGAAGGTCGCCACGGCACGGGGAGAGATCGTGCTGCGAACGCGGGACGCGGAGCGCCGCGACGTGAAGATGAGTGCGCCCGAGCGTTTGCTGCACGCCCTCGTGGATCCCAACATCGCCTACCTCCTCCTCATCCTCGGCCTCTGGGCGCTCGTCGCCGAGTTCTCGCACCCGGGTGCCATCCTCCCCGGCGTGGCCGGCGTCCTGTCTCTCATCCTCGCCCTCGTCGCGTTCGGCAGCCTGCCGGTCAACTGGGCGGGCGTGGCGCTCCTAGTTCTCGCCATCGTCCTCTTCCTCCTCGACATCAAGGTAACGGGCTTCGGGCTCACGGTGGGTGGGGTGGTCGCGTTCGTGCTCGGCACGCTCATGCTCTACCGTCCGTTCAAGCCCGCGCCGCCGGCGATGCCGCGCCTCGCCGTGGACCTGCGGCTCATGGGCGTGCTCCTGCTCGGCCTCCTCGCGTTCTTCCTCTTCGTCGTGTCGAAGGCGATCCAGGCCCAGCGCGTCCCGGTGGATCGGGGGATGCGAAGTCTCGTAGGCGCGCGCGGCCGCGCGATCACGGCGCTGGCGCCCGGCGGGACGGTGCTCGTGCGCGGCGAGGAGTGGAGCGCGGAGGCGGAGCAGGGTCCCATCCCGGCGGGCGAAGATGTGACCGTCGTCGGCAGCAAAGGTCTCACGTTGCGGGTGGTGGCCACCTCAAAACCTTCGGAGGGCTCGCCATGAACGCCGTGTGGATCATTCTGGCCGTCCTCGTGGCGGTCGTGCTTCTCACCCTCTCCATCCGGATCGTGCGCGAATACTATCGCCTGGTCGTCTTCCGCCTCGGCCGCTGCATCGGCGAGCGCGGGCCGGGCTTCGTGCTCCTCATCCCGATCGTCGATGTGCCGGTGCGGGTGGACCTGAGGGAGCAGTTCCTGGAAATCCCCAAACAGACCTGTATCACGAAGGACAACGCGCCCATCGATGTGGACTTCCTCATCTACTGGAAGGTCATGGATCCGACGGCGAGCGTGGTGCAGGTCCGGAACTTTGCGGGCGCGTCGCAGGGGATCGCGACGACGACCCTGCGCGCGGTGATCGGCGACATCAGCCTCGACGACGTCCTGGCCCGCCGCGAGCACATCAACGTGGTCCTCCGCCAGAAGCTGGACGAGGTCACCGAGCGGTGGGGCGTCAAGGTCACAAGCGTCGAGATCCGCGAGATCCTGCCGCCCAAAGACGTGCAGGACGCGATGAACCGCCAGCTCTCGGCGGAGCGAAACCGCCGGGCCATGGTGACGGAGGCGGACGGGAAGCGCGAGGCCGCCATCAAGGTCGCCGAGGGCGAGAAGCAGGCCGCGATCCTGAAGGCGGAAGGCGATCGGCAGGCCGCGATCCTGCGCGCCGAGGGCTTCTCCCTCGCCCTCGAGAAGATCTTCGCCGTGGCCAAGGGGGTCGATGCCAAGACGATGAGCCTTCAGTATCTCGAGGCCCTGAAGGCCTTGGGGTCGAGCCCGGCGACGAAGTTCGTCTTCCCGATGGAGTTCACGAACCTGCTGCGCCCCTTCACGCGTTTCGCGGAGGAGGTGGGGACCGAGAAATCCTGAGGCGACCCCCGACGCCGCTTGTCGTGCCTCGCGTGTGTGCTAGATTGCGTGAGGACATCGAAACGGAACCAAAACGGTACCACTCATGAAACGAAGAGCGCGGAAGGGGGGTACGGTCCATCTGACCCTCAAGAACGTCCCCGGGGAGCTGTACGAGCGTCTGAAGCGCAGCGCGGCCCGGCACGGTCGAAGCATGAACCGCGAGGCGATCCTCTGCCTCCAGCGCGCGTTGGGCGCCGAGCCCTTCAACCCGGAGGAGTTCCTCGCCGCCGTGCGTGCGTTCCGGGTTCGCCAGCGAGGTCTCTACGTGCGCGAGCCGGATCTGCGCGGGGCGAGAGAGGCGGGCCGCCCGTGATCGTAGCAGATACGAATCTCATCACCTACCTCTTGCTTGCGGGCGAGCGCACGGAGGAAGCCGAGCGGGTGTTTGAAGCGGATTCCGGGTGGGCGGCACCCCTCCTCTGGCGCAGCGAATTCCGGAACGTGCTGACCTTCTACGTACGTCGAGGCTTGCTCTCTCTGGAGGGCGCCCTCGAAGCGATGGACAAAGCCGAACTTCTGCTCAGCGGGCGGGAGTACCTCCTGGAATCGCCGCGCGTGATGGAGCTCGCCGTGCTGTCGGGTTGCTCAGCGTACGACTGCGAGTTCGTGGCGCTGGCGGAGGAGCTGGATGTGCCGCTCGTCACGAGCGACGCGACAGTCCTGGCCGCGTTCCCGAAAGTGGCGGTGGAGCCGGCGACGTTCACGAAGACGGGCCGGGCGTAGAGATGGGAGGAAGGGCGCTGCCGCTGGGCGCGACCGCCGCGGCGGTCGCGATCCTGGTGTTTGCGGCGCCCCGGCCGGCGCGGGGCCAGATCGATTACCGGAATCTGGACGACGACCGGCCGACCTTCGTCGAGGATGCGTACGCGGCGGAGGCGTACGCGTTCGAGGTCATCACGCCCTACCTCCTGGAGCGCGAGCGCGACGGTACCTTCGTGCATGCCTCGGTGTTGGAACTCGAGTACGGGATCGTGCGGAACGCGCACGTGGGCATAAAGGTCCCGGTGGCCCTGCGGCGCGAGGCGGGGTCCAACGACTGGGGTCTCTCCGGCATCAGGGTCTTTGGGCTGTACAACTTCAACACCGAATCGCCGCTCCTACCGGCGTTCTCGCTGCGTGGCGATGCCGCGCTCCCGGTCGGATCGCTGGCGGGGAGCGACGCGCGGATCTCGCTCAAGGCGATCGCGACCCGTTCCTTCGGGCGGACCAGGATTCACATGAACGCGGCGTATGCGTTCGGGCCGGACGGCACGCCCGCCGTGGTGGAGTCGCTTCCACGCTGGTGGGTTGGGGTCGCGGCAGACCGCACATTCTTCCGGGAGAGCATCCTTGTGATCGGCGAAGTGTACGTATTGAGAGAAGAGGACGATGCGCGCGTCGAGGTCAACGTGTCGGCCGGGCTTCGCTACCAGTGGCGTCCGACGACCGTGATCGATGTGGGCGTCGCTCGGGGTCTGCGAGAGGATCTCGGCCCCGACTATGCGTTGACGGTTGGCATCACGAACGCGTTCGCGATCGCGGTGCTTATGGCGGGGATCCGCTGACACGTCTGGAGGGAAGGGCTATGAGAGGCGGCGTTCGCGTACTCGCATGTGCCGTCGCGTTCGCCGTCCTGACGCCTGCCATGGCGCGGGCGCAGGAGCGGCGCAACGAGCAGTTCTACTATCCGGGTTCCTTCAACTGGGCGTTTCTGAAGAACTACCCCGAGGCCGCGCGACTTTTCAACGCCTTCGACTACGGCCACGCGATCCTCTACGAAACCCTATACACGAAACCCGATACTGCGGCGCAGGCGAGCGAGTTGGAGAAACAGTACCGCTACCTCACCACGGACCTCCTGGTGAGACCGCCTCGGTTCGCGGTGGCGGAGGAGGTGATCGAGCCCGCGTACGCGAAGCTGGCCTGGCGCGCGAAGGCGATGTTCGACTGGGCGCACGTCCTGCACCGCCAGATCTACGACGTGTACGCTGATGACAGGCTCCCGGAAGCGGCCAAGGACTCGTTGATCGAGCGGATCACGGATTACTACCTGACGAGCGATCTCGCCTTCCAGCCGGTTCCAAAGTCGATGGCGCTCATGGAGGAGCAGTACTACAGCAGGGCCTTCTGGACGCGCCATCCGAAGTTCAACGGGCTCATCTGGGCCTACCACTGGCTACAGGTGGGGCTGTACGAGCCGTTCATCGCGTTTAGGAGCCCGCACGAGCGGAAGGCCGGGGTGCAGGCGGCGGTCGCGAGGTTCTGGGGGATGCTGCGGGATCCGCCGGCCACCATGCCGCAGGTGATGCCGATGACCGCGACGGTGGCGTCGCTCTTCACGGCGCGGCACCCGCGGGCGGCGGCGATCTTCGACAACCTTCACATGATGCACGACATCATCTCCGACATCCTGGCGTCGGACGCGGTCGCGCGCAGCGAGAAGCGCGACGTGATCTACGCCGCGTTGACGGAGTTCCGGGATACGACCTGCAACGTGATGACGTGGGAGGAGTGGGCGGCGATGGGCGAGCACATGGGCGGGCTCGAGGCGATGGGTGGGTCGCCCCTCAGCCCTTTGGCGAAGCCCGTTTCGGCCGAGCCGCCGTCGGGCGTGCCGGCCATGCGCGACGGCGGGGAGCGCGAAGCGCCGGGCGCGCACCAGGGCGGCGCCCACGGAGCGCTCGCCGTCGCCAGTGCACAGGCACCGACATCGGATCGTGATGCCGTTCGACGGGTGGTCGAGGCGCTGGCCGAGCATACGCAGGCCAGGGATCTTGCGGCGCTGGACACGTTGTACGCTCCGGACGCCTGGGTCCAGATCATCGAGGGCGCCGGTGTCAACCGCGGCTGGGCCGACTATCGCGACAACCATCTGAAGCCGGAGCTGGCGGAGTTCGAGAGCTTCACCTACCGCTATTACGAGGTCGAGCCTCAGCTGCGGGGCAACGTCGCGTGGGCGCCGTTCCGTTACGAGTTGAGTGCTCATGGCCCGCGCGGACACCTGGAGGTCGAAGGGCGCGGGACGGCGATCCTGGACAAGCGCGACGGCCGCTGGCTCGTCGTGCACCTGCACACGTCGGGGAGAAGGAAGGGACCGTAACGGAAAGCCGCGCGGAGTACATCCCGGCCGCCGGGTTTCGGCGGCTGACGCCGCTCTATGACCCGGTCGTGCGCTGGACCACGCGCGAGAACGCGTTCAAGTCGCGGCTCGTCGAGGAGGCCGCGATCCAGCCGGGCCACCGAGTCCTCGATCTCGGGTGCGGCACCGGTACGCTCGCGATCCTGGCCAAGAAGTCGCAGCCCGACGCGGAAATCGTCGGCCTGGACGCCGATCCTGAAGTGCTGGGGATCGCTCGGCGGAAGGCGCGCGCCGCGGCCGCGAGCGCTCACCTCGCTAGAGCGATGTCGTTCGCGCTCCCCTTCGGCGACGAGTCATTCGATCGGATCCTCTCCAGCCTCTTCTTCCATCACCTCACGCATGAGAACAAGAGGCGCACCCTGAGGGAGGTCTTTCGAGTCCTGCGCCCCGGGGGCGAGCTCCATGTCGCGGACTGGGGAAGGCCGAGAAACGTCCTCGCGCGGGCGGGCTCCTTGCTGGTGCAGCTCCTCGATGGCTTGGAGACGACCGCCGACAACCTCGAGGGTCTCCTTCCACGGCTCTTCGGTGCGGCGGGCTTTCAGGACGTGCGGATGGGCCGCGAATACGGGACGATCTTCGGGACGCTGGCGCTCTTGAGTGCGCGGCGCCCGTAACTCGAATCAGCCTCTCTTGCTTTCCAGAGAGGCGGGTGTACAGTAGCGCGGCCTCATGACCGAATCGCCGACACGAATCCCCCATCTCCCGGAGCGCATCGCCGGGCTCGCCGGCATCGCGACGAACCTCGCGTGGAGCTGGCAGCGCGAGGCGCGGCACCTCTTCCGCGAGATCGACGAGGTGCTGTGGGACAATACGCGCCACAATCCCCTCGAGCTCCTGGCACGGGTGGATCCCGCTCGGCTTCAGCAGTGCGCCGGCGATCCGGAGTTCGTGCGCCGTTACGACGACGTGCGCGCTCTGCTCGAGCGGGCGGTATCGGGTGCCGACACGTGGTACGCGCGCTCCTATCCCGGGCTCGGCGACCGGCCGATCGCGTATTTCTGCGCGGAGTTCGGGTTGCACAACTCCGTGCCGATCTACTCCGGCGGCCTCGGCGTCCTGTCGGGGGATTCGTGCAAGGCCGCTTCGGATCTCGGCGTGCCGTTCGTGGGCGTCGGGCTCTTCTACACCAGCGGGTACTTCGACCAGCGGCTCCGTTCCGATGGCCGGCAGGAGGAGGCGGACGAGCCGCTCGATCCGGCGATGACTCCCCTGACACCGATCCTGGGGCCCAACGGCGAGCCGCACGTCGTGGTGGTCCGCATGTCGGACCGGCCCGTCCACATCGGCGCGTGGCGCATCCTGGTGGGGCGGGTGCCCGTGTACCTGCTGGACACGACCCTGGAGAGCAACCACCCCGAGGACCGGAAACTGTCACACAGGCTGTACGCGGGGGGTCCGGAGATGCGGCTCCGACAGGAGTGGCTCCTCGGGGTGGGTGGCGTGCAACTCCTGCGGGCGCTGGGGATCGATCCGGCGGCCTTTCATGCGAACGAGGGCCACACGGCGTTCATGCTGCTGGAGCGGGTCCGCGAGCTCACCTCCTGCGGCATGCCGTTCCCGGAGGCTGTGCGGCGCATCCGCGCGACATCGATTTTCACGACGCACACGCCCGTGCCTGCGGGCCATGACGTCTTCACGCACGACCAGATCGAGCGGTGCGTGGGACCGTGCTGGAACGAGATGCGCGTTGACCGGGAGACGTTCTTCCACGTCGGCCACCACCCGACCCTTGACCGCGGGCTGTTCCACATGACCGCGCTCGCGATTCGGCTCGCCGGCCGCGTGGTCGGCGTCTCGCGGCTGCACGGCGGCGTGACGCGCCGCATGTGGCAGATCCTGTGGCCGGGACGCGAACCGGACCAGGTGCCCATCGGGCACGTGACGAACGGCGCGCACCTCGCCACGTGGATGAGCCGCCCGATGAAGATATTGTGCGATGAGCACCTCGGGCCCGGCTGGCAGGACGGGGTGGACGACCCGGCGCTGTGGGAGAAGATGTTGAGGGTGGACGACGCGCGACTCTGGGCCGCGCACCTCGAGGCGAAAGCGCAGCTGCTCGAGTTCATCCGGGAGGAGGCGCGCCGGCGCTGGCGGGAAGGGCTGGGCGAGGTGGCGCACTTCGTGGGCTCGGGCACGCTGCTGAACCCGGCGGCGCTGACCATCGGGTTCGCTCGCCGGTTCGCGGTGTACAAGCGTGCGGATCTCATCTTCCGCGACGGGGAGCGGCTCCGCAGGCTCCTCGCGAACGCGCGGCGGCCGGTGCAGATCGTGTTCGCAGGGAAAGCGCATCCCGCCGACGAGCGAGGGAAGGAGATGCTGCGGAAGGTGTACTCCTTCACCCGCGATCCGCGCTTCGAAGGGCGGATCGCCTTCCTCGAGGACTACGAACTGCACGCCGCGCATCGCCTCGTCCAGGGCGCCGATCTGTGGCTCAGCGTTCCCAGGGTTTCCATGGAGGCGTGCGGCACGAGCGGCATGAAGGCCGCCTTGAACGGCGTTCCTATGGTGAGCACCCTCGACGGATGGTGGGCGGAGGGCTATGCGGAGCTCAACGGGTGGGCGATCCCCCAAGCCCGACCGGAGGAGGATGCGGACGCCGTGGATGCGGAGCGCCTGTACCGAATCCTGGAAGAGGAGGTCGTCCCGCTCTTCTACGAGCGTGATGAGCGGGGGATTCCCGTTCGCTGGGTGCAGCGGATGAAGCACGCGCTCTGCGTCGCCGGCCAGCGGTTCACCGCGCGACGGGCGGTCCAGGAGTATGTGAGGAAGTACTACATTCCTGCGATCCGCAGCGAGCTCGGTCCCGGCGATCCACCGACCGTCTGAGCGCGAATCCGAGGCGCGATTCGGCCGCTGACGATCGGCGCGGTCGTCGCGTCCAGCGGCTACTTGGAGCGGAGCTCGCTGTTCGCCTCCCGAAGGACGAGGCTCCGGCCGCAGCCGTCGCAGAGGACGAGCGAGACGCGCTCGCCCACGCCGGCCCCGGTGATCTCCTGGAGGAACGAGCCACAGTGCGGGCACGGGAGCGTGCCCCGTGCGACCTCGGTCATCTGCTTCCGGATGCGCGCGGCCTCGTCCAGCGAGAACCCTGGACCGATTCTCGTGTGAAACAGTCTGTGCCGCGTGGTCATAACGACCCTCTGGAGATCCTCGAGAGGTTTCTTCCAGCAAGATATACGCCGCGTCGCGAAGAGCGTTCCGCGAGCGTTCGAACTCGCGGCATGGAACATGCTTGGCTTTGGGATCGACCCATCGTGACGCGGCAATGTGAAGGAGGCTTCCATGGGCGATCCTGCCTGCGGCTGCGACGTTCCCGCGCTTGAGCCCCCAGAGGCGAACTCCGCGAAGGCGACGGCGACCGTCGAGTTCGAGGTCGAAGGGATCGGGTGCCGGAACTGCGCGAACCGGGTGGAGAACGCGCTCGTTCAGGTGGAGGGTGTGGCAGAAGCTCACGTTACTCTCGAGCCACCTGTGGCGACAGTGAGCTACGATCCCCAGCAGGCCTCTCTGGAGGATCTCCGGGCGGCGGTCGCCCGGGCGGGGGCCGAAACCCACCACGAGTACCGCGCGGGGCACCTGCTGTACGCGGCTGACGGCAAGCTCGAGTAGGGCGCCTCGATGTCGGGCCCCTCGTGTCTGAGGTTCCGGAGGCGCCCGAAGGGGTGAGCCATTCTGTCCCGTCCGCAGGCACAAGTCGTCGCAGACTATCACGGCCGACTGGATTCGCCAACGGCGAAGCCCTCTCGTTCTTCCTGGGGAAATCCCCTCGCGTGAGGGGCGGCCCGACACGTGCGGTGTAGAAGAAGGTGGAGGATCTCCATGGCCACAGCGGTTGCCTTCCCGGTGCAGGACGCGGCGGCCCCGGCTGCATACGACCGCCTCCGGCAACATTTCCGGGCGTGGATGTGGGGAAGCGTCCTCCTATCCGTGCTTCTTCACTTTCTCCTCTTCCAGTTCTTCCCCGCTTTTCAGATCGCTGAGCTGGCGATCAGGGAGCGGGTCTTGGAAGCGGTCGCCCTCCCCCCGGAGATCGAGGTGCCGCCACCACCGCAGCTCATCCAGCGGCCCGCTGTCCCCGTGGTGGCGCGCCGGGAGATCGCGGAGGAGATCACGATTGCGCCCACGACCTTCGAGGCGAACCCGGTGGAGAACCTCCCGCCACCTCCGGAGAAGCGCACGGGATCGCTTGCGGACGCCCCGGCCTTCACGCCCTATGAGGTGGCGCCCGAGGTGAAGGATCGGGAGACGGCGCGGAAGATCGTGCTCAAGTGGTGGCCGCCGGCGCTGAGACAGGCGGGGATTGGAGGGAGGGTCGATCTCCTGGTCTTCATCGACGACAGGGGACGAGTGCTCAACCGGAAGGTCGGCACGACCTCCGGCTATGCGGCGCTCGATCAGGCGGCGATGGAAGCCGTGGCCGAGATCGGACGCGAAGTCGGCTTCACACCGGCCCTGAACCGCGACAAAGCGGTACCGGTGTGGATCCGCCTCCCGATCATCTTCACGCTGGCCACGTAGGCTGCGAGCGCGCGTGAAGATCCTGGTCGTTGAAGACGATCGGAAAGTCGCCTCGTTCATCGAGAAGGGGCTCCGTGAGGAGGGATATGCGGTAGACGTGGCCGGTGACGGCGAAGAAGGCGGCGTGATGGCGCACGTCTACAGCTACGACCTCATCGTCCTCGACATCATGCTGCCGAAGAAGAACGGCTACCAGCTCGCCGCCGAGCTCCGCCGGGAGGGATCGCAGGTGCCGATCCTCATGCTCACGGCGAAGGACGCGACCGAGGATGTGGTGCGCGGCCTCGATGTCGGGGCGGACGACTATCTCACCAAGCCGTTCGCCTTCGAGGAGTTTCTCGCGCGGGTTCGCGCACTGCTGCGCCGCGGCGGTGCTCAGCGCACGGAGATTCTGCGCTACAAGGACGTAGAGCTCGATATGCTCCGACACACGGCGCGGCGGGGTGAGCGCGATCTCGATCTCACACCCAGGGAGTTCCAGCTCCTCGAGCATTTCCTCCTGCACCCTGAGGAGGTGGTGCGCCGCACGGAACTGCTGGAGAAGGTGTGGGATCTGCACTTCGACCCGGAGAGCAACGTCGTGGACGTGCACGTGGGCAACCTGCGGCGCAAGCTGCGCGCGGGCGGCAGCCAGGAGCTCATCCACACGGTGCGCGGAGTGGGCTTCATTCTCCAATGAGCGAGCCACGTCCCAAGTCGTACCGCCTGCTTCTGGCGCGGCGCTTCACGCTCATGCTGACCTTCGCGCTCGTGGCCATCGGCGTCGTCGTGCACCTCGGGGTCCGATGGATCCTCCTGCACGCGGTGGACAACGGGCTGAGCTCGGTGGCGTCGGTCCAGGCGGCCGCGGTGGCGCAGAGCCCGCCGGGCGCCATGCGGCTGTACGAATGGCAGCTGGCGCCCCAGGAGGCGGCCTCGGTGCACCAGGTCAACTGGTTCGTTCAGGTCTGGGACCCGGACGGCCGCTCACTTCTGCGCTCGAGCTACCTCGATCGCGACCTCTCGGTGGACAGGGAAGCGTTCGCGGAGGCGCAGGCGGGTGCGTTGGTCTTCGACACCGGGGAGTGGGACGGCGAGCGGGTTCGCGCCGTGTACTACCCACTCGCTCGCATCGACCCCGGTCACCACGGCCACGTGCTTCAGGTCGCCACGTCACTCGCCTCGCTGGGGGCCACGATGCGGCGTGTGGATCTCCTGCTGCTGGGGATCCTCGTCGTCATGATGCTGGCCACGTTCGGGGTCGGCTGGAGCACCGCGCGGCTCGCCGTGCGCCCCGCGGAGGAGATCGCGCGGATGGCCGAGGGGATTCAGACGCAGAATCTCGATCAGCGCATCACCGCGCACGCGCGTACCCTCGAGTTCCAGCGCCTCGTGGCGGTGCTCAACAGGATGCTGGATCGCATCGACGACGCCTTCGAGGCGGAGCGCCGGTTCACCTCCGACGCGAGCCACGAGCTCCGCTCTCCGCTTACTGCCCTGCGCGGCCACCTGGAGGTCGCCTTGCGCCGGGATCGGACTCCGGAGGAGTACCGCGATGTGCTTTCGGCGGCGCTCGCCGAGGTTCAGCGCATGCAAGTCCTGGCGGATGACCTCTTGACCCTGGCGCGCCGCGATGCGGGCGTGCTCAAGCCCCAACGTTCCCACCTGCGCCTCGCCGATATCGCAAACGAGGTGGTGGAAAGCTTTCGCACCCTGGCCCGCACCAAGAAACTCCAGCTCGCCACGGAACTCGATCGCGGCATCGCGGTCGCCGCTGATCCTACACTTCTCAAGCGGCTGCTCCGGAACCTCGTGGACAATGCCATCAAGTTCACGCCGGAAGGCGGGCGCGTGACGGTCGCGGTCCGGCTCGGAGACGGCCGCGGCGTGGTCGAAGTCGCCGACACGGGGCCGGGAATCTCGCCGGACGCGCTGCCGCACCTCTTCGAGCGGTTCTACCGTGGCGACGCGGCGCGAGCGCCCGCGGCCGGCGCCGGTCTCGGGCTCGCCATCGCGAAGGCCCTGGCGGAGGTCCACGCGGGTACGCTGACCGCGGCGAATCGGGACGGAGGCGGTGCCGTCTTTCGCCTCGAGTTGCCACTTGCGTCCGAACTCGGGCACGTTTGAAAGGAGGCGGACATGATGTCCCTCAACGTCAAGGCTCTGAGTTTTGTCGGCGCCGTGTTCACGGGAGGGAGCTTCCTGCTCATCGGGCTCCTGAACCTCGTCTTCCCCACCTATGGGGTCGCTTTTCTCGGGCTGGGCGCGTCGATCTATCCGGGGTACCGCGGTCCGTCGGGTTTTGGATCGGTGGTCGTGGTGACGTTGTACGGGTTGGTGGACGGCGCCGTGGGTGGAGCCATTCTGGCCTGGCTGTACAACCTTGTCGCCGCGCGCGGTCCTAAGGCGGCCGAGACCACGGCCGGCTAGAGAGTGGTCCGCGAGCGGTGACTAGCCTCCCCGGGCCTGGTTAGCCCCGGGGGCCCTCGCTCCCCGGTTCGGGACCCGCCGGGGAGACCGGAGCGGGCTCTTCGCCACCCGGCGGTTGCTCCAGGAATTCGGCCACGACCCCGAGGGCGTCGGCAACGCGGTTCAACCCGACCTCGGGAAGCGCGAGGATGACGACATCGACGATCTCATCCGGGGTGGCGCCCTCCGCAAGAGCGCGGGCCACATTACAGCGCAGCGCGGCGTGGGACCCGCTCTGAGCGTGTAGCGCGATCCGGATCAGTTCCTTCGTGCGTCCGTCCAGCGACTCCCCCAGCAGCGGAAGGAGGTCGAGGTATGCGTGGAGGACATCTGGCCGCCGCTCGCTGACGAGTGCGAGCCCCGCGGGTCGGTCGGCCTGGCCGGTCATGGTCTGGACTCCCCGTTGGGCCAAAAGGTATGAGAAGCCGTTGGCACACCGAGCTGCGCCTTTCCGGCTTGGCCGGACCGGGCTCGACCGCGGACTGGCCCGGGTCAGTTCTCCCGCCGCAGCGACCGGACGTGCTCGACCATGAGGACGACCTCTTCGGGCGTGAGGAGCTTGCCGAACGCCGGCATCGCCCCCTTCCCGGAAGAGATCACCTCCCATAGCTGCTCATCCGTTCGCTGGGCCTGAAACTCCGGGCTGGTCAAGTCGGTCGGTTTCGGCTTGAGCGCAACCGCCGCCGGGCCATCCCCCCGGCCCTTGGCGCCGTGGCAGGGCACGCACTGTGCCTTGAACAGGTTCTCGGCCTCCGGGGTGTGGTTGGTCAGGACCGCTAAATGCGTCCCGGCGAGTCGCCGTGGATCTGCCCGCACCTCCCGGCTCGGGCCCTGCGCGCGCTCGACGCCCGGGGCCAGGAACTGGCGCAGTGCCTTCTCCTCGTCGGGCGTGAGCCGCGCCGCCTGTGCCATGTGCGTCACCAGGATCGCCCACTGGCGGGGTTCGTACTTGTTGGTGGGCTGCAACCGGTGGCAGCGTCCGCAGTTCGCCGCCCACACCTCGGGGCCCGAGCGCGCCTGCCCGCTGGCGGCCTCTGGGAAAGCAAACACGAGCGCTGTGGCCGCGATTGGGACTGCAGCGCTCCAGAACACAGATCGCGCTTTCATGATCGCTCCCCCTCAGAAGGCGATATTGAATTGAGCTATGACCGAGTCGTTTTCCGGTTCGGGGTCCGCCTTTCGTTCCCCACTGTGGAGGTAGAAGAGCCGGATCGACGAGGACGGTGAGACGTAGTAGTTGCCGCCGATCTCGATCCGCCACAGGTCCCGCGTTACTTCCTGCGCCGCCGGGAAGTTCTGCCAGCTGAGCCTCACCGTCGGCTCGACCCGATCCTGCGCCAGATAGCTTCCCTGAACATAGAAGGCGGTCTTCGTGAGCTCGTCGTCACCCGGTACGTCCTGAAGGGCGGTCACCCACTCGCCGCGCAGCTCGAACCCACTGCGAGTGAACGCGGCATCCGCGCCGACGAAGGTCAGGTAGAGGCCCTCTTCCTGATTGTACTTTCCACGATACGCCGATACCGCGAGGTCCAACCCGTTGCCCAGGACCGCGCCTAGTCTCGCGCCGTAGGACTTCGCGTCGTTCTCCTCGTCCGCCGGCTCACCTTCGGGCCGCATCCCCCGGATGTCCGCGCCCGGGTCGCCCTGGAGGCCGTTCACCACAAAGACGTCGTACGTCAACCGGTCGAGGCTGCCTACACCGAAGGGGACTCCGCCGGACACCCACACGCCCACGTCGGCGTAGGTCGCGGGAAAGACCCGGCTGAACCCCTCGGGCCGGCCGGGGACCTTGGAGATCCACGACGGGTGCAGGTCCTTGTTGAACCGCCCGAACGGCACGATGAACTTCCCGCCGGCGATCCGGGCGTGCGGGATGCCGGTGTACAGCAGGTAGCCGTACTCGAGCGCGATCTCCGCGCCCCCGTGCTCGAGCTCGATCTCCCCGGCGGCGAATAGGTCGCCGATGATGTTGCCGATACCGATCAGGTTGAAGTGATGGTTGTCGAAGAACACTGTCCGGTCGTCCGATCCTAGGCCTTCGACCGACGCCTCCAGGTCGGCGTAGCCGGTGAGGATCAAGCCCTGGGCCCGGGCACGCGACGCCGCTCCGAAGTCCAGGAGAGCCGCCGCGACTCCGGACCAGAGGAGGAGCCGGGTCACCTGGCGACATGGAATGCGCATAACGCCTCCTTGCTCTGAGGAACGTCCGGGCTCTTCCCACAACGGAGAACGGGGCGCGCCCCGCGGCCGCTGGGCGGGCACCTGCGAGCGGGCCACCCGGTTCTCCGGCGCGCTCCACCTACCAGCCTAAGGCCGGCGACATCCCCGGTATGTCGGGAGAAGGCGATGACGTGGTGTGCGGGAGAGTGGAAAAGCGGTGTGGGGAGATCTCCTACACGCGCGCGCTGCGGGGCGCCGTTGTGTGCCTCACGTTGGGCCTACTGGGGGGCCCTGAGGAGGCCGGTGCGGAGCGCGAAGCGCACGAGCTCCGAGCGGTGGGTGAGCCCGAGCTTCTGCATGATGCGCGCCCGGTAGGTGTCCACCGTCTTCGGCGAGAGGAAGAGCTTTTTCGCGATCTCCGCGGAGCTGTACCCCTGTGCGGTCAGGGCGAGCACCTCGCGTTCGCGCACTGAGAGGCGTCGGGCGGGATCCGCCTCCTCTCCGGTCTGCGCCGCCCGGTAGCGTTGAAGCAGTAGTTTCTGCGCGTGCGGGTAGAGGAAGACCTCGCCGCGGGCGACGGCGCGGATCGCATCCACCAGGTCGCGGTCCGCGCTAGTCTTCGTAACGTACCCGCTCCCCCCAGCATCGAGGACGGGGAAGAGGTACTCCTCCTCTGCGTGGACCGTCAGCACGAGCACGTGTGTCCGGTGGCCGAGGGCGGTGATGCGCCGCGTGGCGTCCAGGCCCCCGAGCCCCGGCATCGACAGGTCCATCACGACGACGTTGGGTCGGAGCGCGCGCGCCAGCTCGATCGCCTCGTCCCCTGTGGCCGCCTCACCCACCACTTCCATATCCGCCTCGGCTTCGAGGAGCGCCCGGAGCCCGGCGCGCAGGATCGGGTGGTCGTCTGCGAGCAGGACGCGGATTCGCTCAGGCAACGTGCCCGTCCCGCTGTGCCGGCATCATGACCCGGACGGTCGTCCCCTCGCCGGGCCGGCTCTGGATGTCCACGCTTCCGCCCACGTACGCCGCCCGCTCCTGCATCCCGAAGAGCCCTAGTCCGCGGCCCGGGCGATGCAGCTCCTCGCCCACGAGGAAGCCCCTGCCGTCGTCGGTGACCTCGGCGACGACGGCCGACTCACCGCGCGCGATTCGCACGCGGACGGACCGCGCGCCGGCGTGACGGACGACGTTGGACAGCGCCTCCTGGACGATCCGGTAGAGCACGAGCTCCGCCTGTGGAGAGAGAACGGCGTCGATGGGGTCGGCTTCGACGTCCACGGTCAGTGCGGCCGTCTCGCACAGGGACCGGGCATGCTCCCGGACGGCCGCGACGAGCCCGACCTCGTCCAAGGCAGGGGGACGCAGCGCCCGAGCAAAGCGCCGGATCCCTTCGAGCGCCTTGGCGAGCTCGCCGCGGATCTCCTCGAGCCGCACCTCCCGGAGCGCTGGGTCGGGGGTGTTCCGCGCCACGCGCAGGCGGATCAGCAGCGATGCGAGGAGTTGCGCGGTCTCGTCATGCAGCTCGAGGGCCACCCGTTTCCGCTCTGCTTCCTCGGCCCGCAGCGCGCGGTCCGCCACGTCCTGAAGCCGCCGTCGGTAGGCGGCCAGGCCGTCCAGCATGCGGTTGAACGTGACCGTCAGCCGCTCGAGCTGGGCGTCCGCAAGCAGCGACCCCGGCACCCGGGCGTCGCGGTCGCCCCGGTGCACGCGCTCGGCCGTCTTCTCCAGATCCTCCAGGGGGGAGAGCGCGACCCGCAGGATAAAGGCGTTCACCAGTGCGCTTACCCCGAAACCCACGAGGGCCAAGACGGCGATGATTGCGAGCGTGGGCCGGATCGGCCCGGCCCCTAGGAGTCGGGCCGTGAGGGCGATCCCTGCTGCGACCGCCCCCGTGATCACCGCCGTGTTCGCCACGAGGATCTTGTACAGGAGCGGGAATCGAAGAAGCTTCCGGACCACCGACGAATGGACCACGAGCTGCGGCAGATCTCGCAGACTCACCGGGAGGGAGCGAGGGGCGTGTGGAGCGGTCACACCCTACAGTAGAAAGCGGGCGGCCGGAGTCGGCAAGATCGGCGAACTCGTTCAGCGAGGCCGTCCCCGGAGGCCCTATGCCAAGACAGGTATTTGGCGCGCGTGGCGTACCTTAGCAGCCCGGTGAGGCGGCGAGTTGGCTGTGCATGTGAGCGTCCGGTAGCGCGAGGCCTAGGCGAGCGCCTCCAACCCGCGCACGCCGGTTCGGATCTTGATCACCTCATCGACCCGACTGGCGAACACGACCCCATCGCCGCGCTGCCCGGTCCGTGCGTGCTGGCAGATGAGGCACGCGAGCTCGTCCACGCGGTCCGCGGGGCAGACGAACTCGATGCGCGCCTTCTCCGTGTAGGTGGTCCCCAGCTCGAGCGCCCACTTCGGGTGTGTCGGGTCGGCCCCAGTGCCGACCGCCCGCACGTGGACGATGTTCATGCGCGGGACGCCGGACTTCCGGGGTTCGGTCACGACCTCCTCGAGAACCTCGAGCCGGACGATCGCGCCGATAACCTTCAATTCTTCATTCACGAACGGTCACCTCCTCCTCAGCCGGGAGCGAGATCGCCACGGGCGGTTCCGCCGCCTCTCGCCGGGCCGCCCACACCCGGCGAAGCTGCCATTCCCGCCACAGACTGTAGATGGCCGGGATCATGAGGAGCGCCAGCACCGTGGCTGAGAGCATCCCGCCCACCATCGGGGCCGCGATGCGCTTCATGACCGACGCTCCGGTCCCCGCGCTCCACATGATGGGGAGGAGCCCCCCGATGACGGCGGTCACGGTCATGATCACCGGCCGCACCCGCTGTCCGGCGCCCTCACGCACCGCCGCCAGGAGATCCTCACGCGCCAGCAGGTCTCCGTGCAAGGTGCGGCGTTTGTACGCCTCGTCCAGATAGACGAGCATCACGACCCCGATCTCCGCCGCGACGCCCGCCAGTGCTATGAACCCCACGCCCACCGCCACGCTCAGGTTGTACCCGAGCGCCCACATGAACCACACGCCGCCCACGAGCGAGAACGGCAGCGACAGCATGACGATGAGACTCTCCGTCACGTTGCGGAAGTTGAAGAACAGTAGCAGCAAGATGATCGCCAGCGTGAGCGGCACGACGAGCCGCAGTTTCCGGATCGCGCGCTGCATGTACTCGTACTGGCCCGACCACTGGAGGTAGGTTCCCTCCGGCAACTCCAGCTCGCGCCGGACCACCTCCTGCGCCTCCCGCACGTAGGAGCCGATGTCCCGACCCTCCACGTCCACGAACACCCACTCGGTGGGCAGCGCGTTCTCCGTGCGGATCATGGGCGGCCCCTCCTGGAGCCAGATCCGCGCGATCTGGCCCAGCGGGATCTGGACGCCCATCATCGTCGGCACGAGAACCCGCGCGAGCTCGTCGGGGCTCTCGCGGAGCTCGGGGGCGTACCGCACGTTCACGGTGTACCGCTCCAGCCCCTCCACAGTCTGAGTGAGCGGGTTTCCGCCGATCGCGGTCATCACCACGTCCTGGATATCGCCGACCGTGAGCCCGTATCGCGCCGCCGCCTCGCGGTCGGTCTCGATCATGATGTACGGCTGGCCGGTCAGGCGCTCGGCGATGACGCTGCGCGTGCCGCGCACCTTCGGGAGGATCTCCTCGAGCCGCCTCCCGATCCGGTCGAGCGTCTTCAGGTCGCGGCCGAAGACCTTGATGCCGACCGGCGTCCGGATGCCCGTAGAGAGCATGTCAATCCGCCCCTTGATCGGCATCGTCCACGAGTTCACGACGCCCGGGATCCGCACCGCTTTGTCCATCTCCGCCACGAGGCGCTCCACGCTCATCCCCTTCCGCCACTCCGACTCGGGCTTGAGCTCGACCACCGTCTCCACCATCGAGAGCGGCGCCGGATCCGTGGGCGTGTTGGCGCGGCCCACCTTCCCGAAGACGCTCTTCACCTCGGGGAAGCTCTTCAGGATCGAGTCCTGGATCTGGGTGATCCGCACGGCCTCGCGGATCGAGACGCCGGGCAGCATCGTGGGCATGAAGAGAAGCGTCCCCTCCTGGAGCGGCGGCATGAACTCGCTCCCGAGCCGCCGCCACGGGATGACCGTCACGGCCAGGACGACGGCACCGCCCGCCAGCACGGGCAGCCGGTGCGCCAGCACGAAGTCGAGGGCGGGCCGGTACACGCGCCGCAGGAACCGGTTGATGGGGTTTCTGTGCTCGGGCCAGATCTTTCCACGGATGAAGAGACCCATCGCGACCGGGACGAGCGTGATCGCGAGCAGCGAGGAGGCCGCCATGGCGAACGTCTTGGTGTAGGCGAGGGGCTTGAAGAGGCGGCCTTCCTGCGCCTCGAGCGCGAAGACGGGGATGAACGAGAGCGTGATGATGAGCAGCGAGAAGAAGAGGGCCGGCCCCACCTCCCGCGTGGCATCCAGCGCCATCTCCCACGTGCCCCGCATCGGTAGCCC
>JACQPS010000034.1 GCA_016207445.1 Gemmatimonadota bacterium
CGCGACATCGAGCGGAACGGCGCGGGCGCGCGCGAGGCCGAGCGCTATTACCGCATCATCCGCGACTTCCTGAAGGCGGCTGCGCGCGTCTGGGGCGAGACCTGGGGGAACGCCAACTCGATGGTCACGCGACCGGTCACGCTCAAGGCTATGATCCGCGTGTGCGCGGACCTGAATCGGGAGGAGGGCGAGGAGCTGGAGGAAGGACGGGTCCAGCTGTGGGCCGGGCGGCTCGCCCCCTGGGGCGAGTGCAAGCGCGACTTCCGCGCCGATGGCTTCTACGAGCGCTTCCCCGCGAAGGGCCAGATCGAGCGGGTCGGCAAGATCCACCGGTACCTCGCCCGCGCGGCCAGCATCGAGGTCACGCGCGAGCGCGTGCCGGCATAGCGCAGCCCGATGTGAATTCGAGCCCGACCCGGACTGCCATTCGGGGGTAGAATTCGACCATGTCCCTGTTCGATCTGCAACTACCGTTTCCGCTGCGCGGCGACCAGCCGGAGGCGATCGAAGAGCTCGTGGCCGGCTTGCGGCGCGGGGAGCGCAATCAGACGCTCCTGGGCGTGACGGGCGCGGGGAAGACCGTGACCATGGCATCGGTGATCGCAGGCTACGGCCGCCCCGCGCTGGTGATGAGTCACAACAAGACGCTGGCGGCGCAGCTGTACGGCGAGCTCAAGCAGTTTTTCCCGAAGAACGCAGTCGAGTACTTCATCTCCTACTACGACTACTACCAGCCGGAAGCGTACGTCCCGGCCACGGACACGTACATCGAGAAGGACGCGACCATCAACGACGACATTGACCGGCTGCGGCTGCGGGCGACGTCGTCGCTGATGGAGCGGGAAGACGTGATCATCGTGGCATCGGTCTCGTGCATCTACGGCCTGGGCGATCCGCGCGAGTACCGCGAGCTCATGCTGATGCTCGAGGTGGGGCAGCGCATCGGCCGGCGCGAGATCCTCGAGGGTCTGGTGCGCATCCAGTACGGGCGGAACGACTACGAGTTCGTGCGCGGCTCCTTCCGGGTGCGAGGCGACGTGGTCGAAGTCTTCCCGGCGTACGAGGAGCAGGGGGTACGCATCGAGCTCTGGGGCGACGAGGTCGAGCGGATCACGCGCTTCGACCCGCTCACGGGCGAGACGATCGTGCGACTGAACCGGGCGGCGATCTATCCGGCCACGCACTACGTGATGCAGCGGCCGACCATCGAGCGGGCCGTGCAAACCATCCGCGCGGAGCTGGACGAACGACTGCTGGAGCTGCGCGGGGCGGGGAAGCTGCTCGAGGCGCAGCGGGTGGAGCAGCGCACGAACTTCGACCTCGAGATGATGCTCGAGATCGGGACGTGCCCCGGGATCGAGAACTACTCGCGGCACCTGACGGGGCGGCGCGCGGGCGAGCGGCCGGCGTGCCTGTTCGACTATTTCCCCGAAGATTTTCTGGTGATCGTGGACGAGTCGCACCAGACGGTCCCGCAGATCCGGGGGATGTACAATGGCGACCGGTCGCGCAAGCTCACGCTCGTGGAGTACGGATTCCGCCTGCCGAGCGCGCTGGACAACCGGCCGCTCACGTTCGAGGAGTGGGAATCGGTCGTGCCCAGCCGGATTTTCGTCTCGGCGACGCCGGGGGATTACGAGCTGGCGCGCTCGGGCGGCGTCGTGGTCGAGCAGCTCGTGCGGCCGACGGGGCTGCTCGACCCCGCGGTGGAGGTGCGGCCGGTCCGCGGGCAAGTGGATGATCTGATCGCGGAAGTGCGCGAGCGGGAGAAGCGCAGAGAGCGAATCCTGGTCACGACGTTGACCAAGCGCATGGCGGAGGACCTGACCGATTACCTGCAGCAGATCGGGATCCGCGTGCGCTACATGCACTCGGATATCGACGTGATCGAGCGCATGGAGATCCTGCGGGACCTGCGGCTGGGGCGCTTCGACGTGCTCGTGGGCATCAATCTGCTGCGCGAGGGGCTGGACCTGCCGGAGGTTTCGCTCGTGGCCATCCTGGACGCGGACAAGGAAGGGTTCCTGCGAGACGAGCGGTCGCTGATCCAGACGGTCGGGCGTGCGGCGCGCAATGTGAACGGCAAGGCGATCATGTACGCCGACCAGGTCACGGGCTCGATGCGCCGCGCCATCGACGAGACGAACCGGCGGCGAGAGGTGCAGCGGCGCTACAACGAGGAGCACGGAATCACGCCGCAGTCCATCGTGAAGAGCGTGGAGGAGACACTGCTCACGACGCGAGTGGCGGACGCGAGGACGGCGGCGGCGCGGCCGGGGCGCGTGGCCGAGGCGCGGCCGACCTACGCGGACGAGGTCAACCTCGAGGAATGGGCGAAGATCCTCGAGCACGAGATGCACGAGGCGGCTGCGGCGACGGATTTCGAGCGCGCGGCGCTCTTGCGCGATGAGCTGCTCGAGGTGCGGGCGAAGCTGTCCGGGTCGAGCGTGCGCTCGGGGGCGGGGGCGAAGGCGGTGTAAGGTGTGAACGAACGTGTACGTGCACGCGTACGAGTACGTGCACGTGTTCGTACCGGCATGTAGTCTCGGGCACACGCGCAGATGCGTACACGTACTCGTGCACGTACACGTCCGTTGCTATGATGTCCGAGCTCGGTCCTGTCCCCCTCAACGAGCTGCAGCTCACGGCGTGGGGCGAGCGCGTGGGCGCCCTGATCGATGTGCCGGCGGTGCTGGCGTTGCGAGGCGAGCTGGGCGCCGGCAAGTCGGTGTTCGCGCGCGCCGTTGCGCGCGGCGCCGGCGTCCACGGCCCGCTGCCGTCACCTACCTTCAACCTCGTCTTCGTCTACCAGGGCGCGCGCGGCGTGGATGTCTACCATCTCGACCTCTACCGCCTCGAGCACTCCGCCGAAGTGTGGGAGCTGGGGTGGCGCGAGCTCGGCGATGGGCCGGAGATCGTGCTGATCGAATGGCCGGAGCGCGCGGAAGCGTTGCTGCCGGAAGACCGGTGGGATATCTATCTGGAAAAGCCGGGATCGGGATCGGGATCGGGATCGGATTCTGACGTTCGGGTAGTGCGGGCGGTGCGGAGGGGTGAGGCGCCCGAGCTGCCGCGGCCATGAAAGCCTTCCTCGCGATCGAGACGTCCACCTCGCTCGGCAGCGTGGCGGTGGGCCGGGGGCCCGAGGTGCTGGGCGAGGCGCTGCTCGCTGTGCGGGGACGACAGGCGGAGACGGTGCTGCCCGCGATCGACGCGCTGCTGCGGGGGGCCGGCCTCGGGGTGAAGGATGTCGGTGGCGTGGTCGTGGGCGGGGGACCGGGGTCGTTCACGGGCGTGCGCATCGCTGCTGCGACCGCGAAGGGGCTGGTGCGAGCGTTGGGGGTGCCGCTGTTCGCGTACTCGGGGCTCGCAGCACTCGCGGCCTCCCTGGGCGCGGAGAGCCGGCCGGTGTGCGCGCTCTTCGATGCGCGTCGGGGCGAGGTGTACGCGGCCTGCTACCGCTTCCCTGCCTACCGGCGCATGGAGACGGTGCTCCCGCCGGGAGCACGGGCGCTGGACGAGGTGATCCGGAGCGTGCGGGAGCACGATCCGCTGTACGCGGGGGACGGCGCGCTGCGGCAGCGCGCGCGGCTGCAGCAGGTGGGGGGCGCGGTCGCGCCGGCGCACCTGTCGGTGCCGCGCGCTTCCGCGCTGCTCTGGCTCGCGCAGCTGGATCCGGAGGCCGGGCACGTGGCGGCGCCTTCCGAGTGGGAGCCGGTGTATCTGCGCGCTTCGGGTGCGGAGCGAGGAGTGCGCGGTTGAAGGCGAGGCGGGAAGTCCCGGCGAGCGACGAGGTGGTGATCCGCACCATGCGCGCGATGGACCTGCCGCAGGTGATGGAGGTGGAGTACGCGTCGTTCTCGATGCCGTGGACGGAGACGACGTTCCGCGGCCTCCTGCGCCGCACCGACGCGGACCTGTTCGTGGCTGATGCGAGCGGCCGCGTCGTCGGCTACGCGGCGCTATGGACCGTGCTGGACCAGGCCGAGCTGGGCAACATCGCGGTCGCGCCGCGCTGGCGGCGGCTCGGAGTGGGCACGCTGCTGCTGGCCGCGGTGATCGAGCGGGCGCGCACGCGCGGCGTGCGCGAACTGTTCCTGGAGGTGCGCGTCTCGAACGGGGTCGCGCAGCAGCTGTACCAGCGCCACGGCTTCGAGCGGGTCGGGGAGCGGAAGAACTACTACCTGGAGCCCGTCGAGGACGCGCTGGTGCTGCGCAAGCTGCTGGCGTAGCCGGGCGCGGGGGAGGAAGCCATGCCACGGTTCCCGGAGTACCGGCCCCGCCGGATGCGGCGGAGCGAGATCCTGCGTCGGCTGGTGCGCGAAACGACGGTCGCGCCAGCCGATCTGATCCTCCCGCTGTTCATCGTCCCCGGCCAGAAGGTGCGGCGGGAGGTGCGCTCGATGCCGGGCGTCTACCAGACCTCGATCGATGAGCTCGTGCGGGACGGTGCGGAGGCGGCGGAGCTGGGCATCCCGGCCGTGCTGCTCTTCGGGATCCCCGAGTCGAAGGACGAACTGGGCAGCGGTGCGTACGCGGAGGACGGCATCGTCCAGCGGGCGGTGGCGGCGCTCAAGCGAGAGGTGCCGCAGGTCCTGGCCATCACGGACGTGTGCCTGTGCGAGTACACGTCGCACGGGCACTGCGGCGTGGTCCGGGCGGGTGCGGTGCAGAACGACGAGACGCTGGAGCTACTGGCGCGGCAGGCGCTGTCGCACGCGCGCGCCGGCGCGGACCTCGTCGCCCCCAGCGATATGATGGACGGCCGGGTCGCGGCGATCCGGCGCACGCTGGACGACGAGGGGTTCGACCAGGTGCCGATCCTGTCTTACGCGGCCAAGTACGCCTCGGCGTTCTACGGGCCGTTCCGCGAGGCGGCGGAGAGCGCGCCGCAGTTCGGCGACCGGCGCGGCTACCAGATGGACCCCGCGAACGCGGACGAGGCGCTGCGCGAGGTCTGGCTCGACATCGAGGAGGGCGCCGACGTCGTCATGGTCAAGCCGGCGCTGGCGTACCTCGACATCGTGCGCCGGGTCAAGGACGAGACCGGGTACCCGGTGTGCGCCTATCACGTTTCGGGCGAGTACGCTGCCATCCTGGCGGCAGGCCAGCTCGGGTGGCTGGATGCCGATCGGGCCATGCGGGAAGCGCTCACAGCGATCAAGCGCGCGGGCGCGGACATGATCGTGACGTATTGGGCGCGGCAGTTCGTGAGGGGCGCGTAGCGCCAAATCGCCGAAATTCAATTGACTGTGGGGGGTGCGCCCCCTATCTTGAAGCGAATTCTCGCCGCGGGAGTCGGGCGACGACGCGGTCGAGGGCGTCGCTCGGGGCAGGGGCGGATGAGCCGGAGCCTGAACAAGGCGCTCTTGATCGGGAACGCGGGCGCGGATCCGGAGATCCGCACCACGGCGAGCGGAAGCCGCGTGGCGAGTTTTTCCCTGGCGACGACACGACGCTGGACGACGCGCGCCGGGCAGGACCAGGAAAAGACCGAGTGGCATCGCGTCGTGGCCTGGGACCGGCTGGCGGACATCGTCGAGCGCTTCGTGAAAAAGGGCGAGCGGATCTTCGTGGAAGGGCGGATCGAGTATCGGAGCTGGGAGGACCAGTCGGGGCAGACGCGGTACGCCACGGAGATCATCGCGCAGGAGCTGATCCTGCTGAGTGGCGCCGAATCGGGGCGCGGCTCGCGCGCGGCGGCGCCGCAGGGCCAGGAGACGCGCGCCGCAGAAGAGCCGCGCGGCCACGCGGCCGAGCCGGCGGAGTCGCCACCCGGAGCCCCGGCGCTCGGGGCGGAGGACGAGCTTCCCTTCTAGTGCCCGGGCGCGCCCGGGGGTTTCCTTCTTGATGGAGAGCCGAACGTGAGCAGCCTTCGACCTTCGGCATTCAGCCTTCGGCGACGCGGGCGCCGTCCCGACCGCGCTCTCGCCGGGACCCTGTTCGCGCTCGCTCTTCTCGTCGTTCCATCCCGGTCCGCCGCCCAGCAGCCGGCACAGCCTCCGGGCGCGGCGCCCGCCGGGGAGCACGTGGTCAGCCAGGGCGAGACGCTCTGGGGACTGGCGTCGAAGTACCTGTCCAACCCGTACCTCTGGCCGCTCATCCACGAAGCGAACCGTACCATCGTGGAAGACCCGCACTGGATCTACCCCGGCGAGCGGCTCCGCATTCCGGGCCTTCCGCCGGCGCCGACCGCCGTGCCGCGCGAGATGAAGGCGGCGGAGCCGCCGGCCGAGCCTGCGCCCGAGGCCGCACCGGCTCGCTCGCGCTTCTACACGCAGACCGTGGTCGAGGTGGCGCCGCGCAGCGCGGGCCCGACCCTGCTGCGTGCGGACGGCGGGGCGCTGCCCGCCGTGTCCGTGTACGAGTTCAACGCGGCCCCCTGGTTGGCCGATCGCGAGACGCTGGGCACGATCGGCCGGCTGCTGCGGGTGGTCTCGCCCGGGAGCGATGCCGCCAGGGAGGGTGGATCGGTACACCCGTTCGATCGGGTCTACATCGAATACACAACGGCGAACCGACCCGCGCTCGGGACGGAGATCCTGCTCGCCGATCTCGGTCGCAAGTTCGGAAACTGGGTGGTGGTGGAGCCGGGTGCGATCGCGGAGGTGAGCGCGCTCGGCGGCACGATCATGACGGCGACCATCACGCGCCTGTTCGGTCGCGTGACCGAGGGAGCGCTGGCGCTGCCGCTCGAGCCGGCGCCGGCGGGCATCGGGGAGGAGCCGCGGCCGGTCGAGGGTGGCCCGGATGGGATCCTGATCGGGTTCCGCTCGGAGCAGGGGCTTTACGGCACCACGGCGCAGGCGTTCATCGACCTCGGCCGGGCCCAGGGGCTCGAGGTGGGCGACGAGCTGATCGCGTATCTGCCGGCGCGTGGGGACGACGAGCGCGCGCAGGTGCTACCCGAGCCCGTTGCGCGTCTCAAGGTGATCAAGGTGACCGATCGCTCCTCCACCACCCGGGTCATGCAGGTGGCGCACGCGGTACTCGAGCCGGGGCTGCCGGTACGGCTCGTTCGCAAGATGCCGTGACCGGGTTCGGGCTCGGGCTCGGGCTCGGGCTCGTTTGGGGGCCGGGGGAATTCGGGTGGCTCGAAGGACGGGCGCCGTAAGGCGCCTGTTCTTTTGCTGGACCGGATGCGAATGACAGCGAGGCGTGGAGTAGCGAGGTGCACGTCGAGGCCGAGCAGCGGGTTTTCCTGCTTGCCACTCGCCGCTGGAACTTGCCGAGTCGAAACATGGTGACAGCCCTGCATGCGTTGGCGCTGGCGCTCTACCTCGCCAGCGAAATCATGCTCGCCGCCTCGCTGGTCGGAGGCCGGCGGGGGGCGCCACGCTGGGGCACGGCGCTGGTCGCCGGCGCCGTGGCCGTGCACGCCGTCGGGCTGGCGGCGTATGCGCTGAGGTACGGAGAGCTGCCGCTGGTCGGGCTGGCGGCGTCGCTTTCGACGCTGGCGTTCCTGATCGGCGTGCTGCTGCTCGGCGTGGCGGTGGTACGGGACGCGGGACCGGTCGGGCTGGTGCTCTTGCCGATCGTGGCGTTGCTGCTCGTGGTGGCGCACATCCTCGGGATCGCACCCGCGGGCGAGCCGCCGGCATTCCGCGGCCTCTGGTTCGCGCTGCACGTGGTCCTCGCGTTCCTGGGCTACGCGGGACTCGCGCTGGCGTTCGCGGCGGGGTTCCTCTACCTGCTCCAGTTCCGGGCGCTGAAGGGAAAGCGCTTCGGCAAGAGCTTCCGCTTCTTCCCCGCGCTCGAGACGCTCGATCGCCTGGGGGCGCGTGCCCTGGTCGTGGGCTTCCCCGCGCTCAGCCTCGGCCTCGCCCTGGGCTGGGCCTGGACCGTCCGCTTCCAGCGCTCGCTCGCGGCCGCGGACCCGCAAGTGATCTGGGGCGTGCTCACGTGGATCATCTTCCTGCTGGCGCTGGGTGCGCGGCGGAGCGGCGCGGGCGGGGACCGGCGGGGCGCGCTCGCGAGCGTGGTCGGGTTCCTCATCGTCGTACTGGCCTATGTGGCGCTGCGGCTCACGGCGGCCGAGGGGCGCGCGTTCCTGTGAGGAACGAGCAGGGCGGCACCATGTCTCTCGCGGTGGTCGGTATCAGCCACCACACGGCGCCCATCGAGGTGCGGGAGCGGTTCGTATTCTCGCCGCGGGCGGGCGCCGAGGCGCTGGTTCGCCTGACGCGGGAAGGTGTGGGGGAGGCGGTGATGCTTTCGACCTGCAACCGGACAGAGATTTACATCTACACTGCGGGCGAGGGCGGGGGCGGGGGCGAGGGCGAGGGCAATGCGGGTGAAAAGGCGGGCGAGGGTCGTATTGAGCAGACAATCGAGCTGCTCGCGCGGCAGGCCGGGTACACGATCGAAGAGGCGCGGCGGTGCCTGTACGTGCATGGCGGCCGCAACGCCGCCGAGCACCTGTTCCGGGTCGTGACCAGCCTGGATTCGATGGTGCTGGGCGAAGCGCAGATCCAGGGGCAGGTGCGGGCGGCGTACGAGCAGGCGGCGGCGGAGCCGCCGCCCAAGGTGGTGGGTCCGGTGCTCGCGCGGCTCTTCCAGACGGCACTGTCGGTGGGCGGCCGGGTTCGCAGCGAAACCGCGTTGGGCGTGGGGGCGGCATCCGTGCCATCCGCGGCGATCGAGCTGGCCAAGAAGGTGTTCGGCTCGCTGAAGGGGCGGCGCGCGCTGGTGCTGGGCGCGGGAGAGATGAGCGAGCTCGCGCTGGAGTGCCTGACCGCGGAAGGCGTGCGCACGCTCGTGGTCGCCAACCGGACGGAGGAGCGCGCGCGCGAGCTGGCCGAGCGCGTGGGCGGCACGTCGGTCCGCTTCGATGAGCTGCCGGCGCAGCTGCCGACCACGGACATCATCATCGCGGCCACGTCGGCACCCCACCCGGTGCTCACGCGTGAGCTGGTCGAGCGCGCCTTGCCGGGCGGGCCGCGGCACCCGCTCTTCATCGTGGACATTGCGCTCCCGCGCGACGTGGAGCCGGCGGTCGACAGCATCGAGAACGTGTTCCTGTACGATATCGACGATCTGTATCAGGTGGTGGACGAGAGCCTGGAGCGGCGGCGCGCGGAAGTGCCCGCCGCCGAGCGCATCGTCGCGCAGGGCGTGGATGACTTCTGGCGCTGGTACGCGGGACTCCAGGTCGTGCCGGTCATCCAGGCGCTGCGGCAGCGCGCGGAGGCGGTGCGCCGGACGGAGGTCGAGCACGCGCTGCGCCGCCTGGCGCACCTCGCCCCAGGGGATCGCGAAGCCATCGAGGTGCTGACCCGGCAGCTCCTGAACAAGGTGCTGCATGAACCGACCGTGCGGCTGAAGGAAGCGGCGGCGGATGGGAACGCGGAGGAGGTGCTGGAAATGGCGCGGTTCCTGTTCGAGCTGGGCGAGGAAAAGGGAGGGTAAGGTTTCGGGCTCGGCTTTACGGAACGATCAAGCCACCGGGCTGGTAAGGATACCGACATCGATCGAGGTGCAATGACGCCAAGAAAGGTCCTGGTCACGGGCGGCGCGGGGTTCATCGGCAGCCACGTGGCGGAGGCGTACCGGGCGCGTGGCGAGCACGTGTGGGTGCTGGACGACCTTTCGTCGGGGCGGCGCGAGAACGTGTCGCCGGGCATCGAGCTGGTCGTGCTGGACGTGGGCTCGGGCGACGTGGGGGCCCTGTTCCGCGAGGCCGGCGGCTTCGACGTCGTCAACCATCACGCGGCTCAGATCGACGTGCGCACATCGGTCGCGGACCCGCGGTTGGACGCGCGCGTCAACCTGGACGGGCTCCTGAACCTGCTCGAGTGTGCGCGGGGGTACGGCACGCAGCGCTTCGTGTTCGTGTCGTCGGGCGGGGTAATTTATGGCGAGCCGGCGGCGCGGCCGACGCCCGAGACCGCGCCCAAGCTGCCGCTCTCGCCGTACGGCGTGAGCAAGCTCGCCTCCGAGCACTACCTGCACTACTACCAGCGCGTGCACGGGCTCGAGTACGTGGCGCTGCGCTATGCGAACGTGTACGGGCCGCGGCAGGACCCGAATGGCGAGGCGGGCGTGGTCTCGATCTTCTCGAGCCGGCTCATGGCGGGCGAGCCGCTCACGATCTTCGGGGACGGCGAGCAGACGCGAGACTTCGTCTACGTGGGCGACGTCGTCACCGCGAACCTCCTCGCGACCGACCTCGCCCTGCCGCCTGCGACCGACCTGGAGGCGCGGGCATTCAACGTGGCGACGGGGCGGGAGACATCGGTGAACGGGCTGGCGCGGGCGCTCATGGCCGTGGCCGGCCGCGAAGTCGCGACGCTGCACGCCCCCGAGCGCCCCGGCGAGTTACGCCATTCCTGCCTGGACGTGCGCCGCCTGCGGGGTCGCGGCTGGCGGGCCGCGACGTCGCTCGGGGACGGGCTCGCCCGCACTTACGAATTCATCTGCGCGCAGGGGGCCGTGCGGTGACGCTCGAGGCGCTGCTCCAGTTCGAGCCTGCGAGAAACGCGCTGGACCTGGTGCTCCACGGGAACCGCTCGAGCCAGATCACGCTGGCGGTGCTGGCGTCCTTCTCGCTCGTGAGCTGGGTCATCATCTTCTGGAAATGGGGGCAGTTCCGACGGGTGCGGCGGCAGGGCCGCGCCTTTCTGAGAGGCTTGGAGAAGGCGCAGCGGCTGGAGGACGCGTACAAGTCGGTGCTGCGCCTGCCGGAGTCGCCCTACACGCGCATCTTCAAGGTGGGCATCAACTTCTTCAACGAGCTGCGGCCGGCGATGTTCAAGGACAACCCCGCGCCGGGGCAGGGGTTGTCGGAGGCGCAGCTGGAGGCGCTGCGCCTCGTGATGGAGAAGGTCGAGGGAGAGGAGCAGGACGAGCTGGCGGCCGGGCTGTCCTGGCTCGCGATCATCGGCACGGTCGCGCCGCTGCTGGGGCTGCTCGGCACCGTGCTGGGCGTCATGGATGCGTTCCTGGGCATCAGCCGCGTGGGCGGCGCGAACATCAACGCGGTCGCGCCCGGCATCGCCGAAGCGTTGATCGCGACGGCGGCGGGACTCGGCGTCGCGATCCCGGCGGTCATGGGGTACAACTATTTCGTGAGCCGGCTGCACTCGGTACGCAGCCAGCTGGAGGGCTTCGGCAGCGAGTTCATCGGTATGCTCGCGCGCGAGGGGAGGCTGTAGCCGTGCCGCGGCGGCGCAATGGCCGGGAGACGCTCTCGGTGAACGCCGAGATCAACCTGATCAACCTGGTGGATGTCGCGCTCGTGCTCCTCATCATCTTCATGATCACGGCGCCCATGCTCCAGGGCGGGGTCGAGGTGCAGCTGCCGCGCGCGTCGGCCGCACCGATCACCTCCGTCGAGGGCGTGTTCATCACGGTCGCGCGCGACGGCAAGATCTACCTCGGTGAGGAACCGGTCGAGACGCTGGCAGAGTTCGAGGCCCGCTTCCCGGAGTACATCCGCGGGCAGGGCGCGAAGGAGGCGTACCTGCGCGGCGACCGGGACGTGCCCTACGGGCGGGTGCTCCAGGTGCTCGGGCTCATGAAGAAGATGGATGTGGCGGAGGTCGGGCTGGTGGCCGAGCCGGAGGTGGAGCGGTGAGCCGCAAACGGGGACCCGGGGCGCTCGCGCTCGCGGCGTCGGTGCTGTTTCACGTACTGCTGCTGGGCGTGTTCCTCTTCGGCCGGGGCGAGCCTGCGACGCCGCGCATGGAGTTCCGCGTCTACCGCGTGAACATCGTGTCGCCGCCGCCACAGGCGTTCGGCGAACCCGCGCCGCAGCCGGTGGTTTCGGCCCAGCCGCCGCGCGTGGTGAAGCCGCAGCCCGAGCCGGCGCCCGAACCGGAGTCGAAGAAGCCGCAGGTCGTCGAGAAGCCGACGCCGGCGCAGAAGCAGACGGAGCCGACGAGGGGACCGACGCCACAGCCCGGCGCGAAGGTGGGCGGTGAGGGCCTGAACGTGCAGCTGGCGGGCGAGAACTTCGCGTACCCCGGCTACCTGGAGAACATCATCCGCCAGATCAACCGTTATTTCCGCTGGACGGGTGCCCCGGGGCTGGAAGCGGAGATTTATTTCATCATCCGTGAGGACGGGTCGGTCACCGACATCCGCATCGTGCGCGGCTCGGGGGATCTCACCTTCGATTTCGAGGCCATGGCGGCCATCGAGCAGGCGGGAAAGCGCAAGGCCTTCGGCCCGTTGCCGAGGGGCTTCGCGGGGGATCGGCTGCCGATCAGCTTCTACTTTCAGCCGGCGCGGTAAGGAACCAGTTGACAGTCGACAGTTCACAGTTGACAGTTCCGCCCCCACCCAGTCACAACTGACAACTGACGACTGTGAACTCGAGACGCAGATGCGTACACGTAAAACGTACTCGTGCACGTACTCGTACACGGCAGTTCGCTGGCCGAGAGAAAGAACTGGCATGCGTCGATTTCTGTTGATGTTGCTCCTGCTCGTGCCTGCGCCTCTGACGGCACAGGAAGACACGCTTCGGATCCCCACCGGCGTCCGGCTGGGGCTGGTGTACCGTCCGGTCTACCAGCCGAAGGTCGCGGTGCGGCCGTTCTCCGGGCCGGGGGAGCTGGCCGAGGTGGCCACGGCGATCTTGCGCCGGGACCTGGAGTACAGCGACCGGTTCGAGCTGGCGGAGGCGCCCGAGCGGCTCGCGCGCGGGCCGGTGGACTACAAGCCGTGGAACGCACTGGGGGTCGTCTACCTGGTCACCGGCGGCCTGGAGCCGACCGGCGACCGGACTCAGCTCCGGATCACGCTGCACGACGTCGTGTATGGCACCATCAAGCAGAGCCAGAGCTTCACGCTGCCGCCGCTCGACGCCGCGGACTTCCGCATGGCGTTGCACGCGGCGGCGGACGAGGTGGTGCGCTGGCTCACCGGCCAGCCGGGGATGGCGGCTTCGCGCGTCGCGTTCATCCGGCGGCGCGGCGACGGCGGCTACGAGGTCATGGTGGTGGACTCGGATGGCGAAGGTGCCCAGGTCGTCCATTCCTCGGCGAACATCCTGCTCTCCCCCGCCTGGTCGCCCGACGGCCGCAGGCTGGCGTACGCGCTGGCGCATGCGAGCGGGTGGTCGATTCAGGAGCGGGATCTGGAGAGCGGTCAGGTGCAGCTCGTGAGCGGGCGGCCGGGGCTGAACACCACGCCCTCCTATGCCCCGGACGGCCGGCGCCTGGCCTTCGCGCTCTCGTCCGGGTCGGGCACCGAGATCTACGACTACGACGTTGCCCAGCGCTGCTGCCTGCGCCGGCTGACCAATGGGCCGCGCGACGACCTCTCGCCCAGCTTCTCGCCGGACGGCAAGCAGCTCGCCTTCAACTCCAACCGCTTGGGGCAGCCACACATCTACCTCATGCCCGCAGAGGGGGGCGAGCCGACGCTGCTGTCCCCGTTTGTCTACGGCGAGCCGGGATACTACACTTCCCCGGATTGGGCGCCGGAGGGGACGCTGATCGCGTTCCACGGCCGCTCCCGGGGCGAGTTCCAGCTCATGGTTGCCGATGCCGCCAATGCGGGCGGCACCGTCCAGCAGTTGACCCAGGAGGGGGCGAGCGAAGACCCCAGCTGGGCGCCGGACGGACGCCACGTGGTGTTCAGCGGCGTGCGCGCCGGGGGGAGCGGGCTGTATGTTATGGACGCGGTGAGCGGCCGGACCCGGCCGCTCGTCTTGGGCGGGCGGTACCTGGTGCCCGACTGGTCGCCGACGCTGCTCAGGGCGTCGGCGCTGGCGGTGCGGGGCCCGTAGGGGCCGCGCCCGAGCTGGCGGTGCGGGGCCGGCAGGGCCGTGCCCGACGGCATCGCGGACATTCACTTTCACACAAGGAGAAGCGATGATGCGCCAGCGACTCATGGTTCCCGCGCTGCTCGGCGTGCTGCTGCTGGCGGCGTGCGGCGGCGGACAGCAGGAGCCCGAGACGCCGACGCCGACCGGCGAGACGCCGCCGCCGCGTCCGGGCACCCCCGCGGCGGCGGCGGAGGCCGAGCGCCAGCGCGTGGAAGCCGAGGCGCGCGCCCGCGAGGAGCAGCGGCGCCGGGCGGAAGCGGAGACGCGGCAGCGGGCGGAGGCGGAGCAGCGCACGCGCGCGGCGGCTGCGGCGGAAGAGGCGGCCCGGGCGCGGGAGATCATCGCCGAGGTCGTGCTTTTCGACTTCGACAAGTTCAACATTCGCGCCGACCAGCAGCCAGCGCTCCAGCGCAAGGTGGGCGTCCTGCGTGCGAACACGAACGTGCGCCTGCGCATCGAGGGGCACGCCGACGAGCGCGGCTCCATCGAGTACAACCTGGCGCTGGGGATGCGGCGCGCGAACTCGGCCCGGGAGTACCTGGTCGGCTTCGGCCTCGAGCCGGTCCGCTTCGAGACGGTGAGCTTCGGGGAGGAGCGGCCGGTGTGCATGGAGAAGAACGAGGACTGCTGGCAGCGCAACCGGCGCAACGAGTTCATCATCATCAGCGGGGAAGTCGGTAGAACCTCTCCGTGACGCTTCACCGCAGCCTTTCCTGCCTGGCCTGGGCCGCGCTGGCGGCGGTCCTGGCCGGGTGCGCCACCAAGAAGGACGTGCGCACGCTCCAGCAGACGGTCCTGGAGCTTCAGGCCCGGCAGGATTCGCTGCTCGCGCAGATCCTGGCGCAGAATCGCATCCTTCTCGACACGCTGCGCGCCACGGGTGAGACACTGGTGCGCGTGCGCGGGGATCTCGCCCACCAGATCCTCCAGCTCGAGCAGCAGCTCATCCAGATCCAGGAGCTGACGGGGCAGAGTCAGCGCCGGCTGGCCGAGTTGCGCCAGCAGATGGAGAGCCGCGGACAGGAGCTGGGGCAGCCGGCCGCTCGCCCCGATACCGCCGCGACGCCCGCGGGCGGCACCGCCGAGCAGCTCTACAGCATCGGCGTGCAGCAGCTCCAGCGGGGCGCCGCGCAGACGGCGCGGCGCGCATTCGAGCAGGTGGTGCGCGAGCACCCGCTGCACGAGCGCGCCCCCGACGCGCAGTTCAACGTGGCGGAGACCTACGTGCTGGAGAAGCAGTACGACACGGCGTTGCGCGAATTCGAGCGCGTGGTCGAGCTCTTCCCCAACTCCGCCCGCGCCCCCACCGCCCTCTACCGCGCCGGCCTCATCTCCGAGGAGCAGGGAAACATCGCCAAGGCGCGGGAGTACTTTCAACGGGTTGTCTCGAGTTATGCCCGGTCGGATGAGGCCAGGCTGGCGCGGGAGCGGCTGACGAGGCGGCGGTAGCGGCCGCGATCGTTGCGCTTCGAAAGTACTCACATGCGCTGTCCGTACTGCCACCAAACCGAAGACCGTGTGGTCGACACGCGCACGAGCCGGGAAGGCCGGGCGGTGCGCCGGCGGCGCGAATGCCTGAGCTGCGGGCGTCGTTTCACGACGTACGAGTACGTCGAGGAGCGCGCGCTGCAGGTGGTGAAGCGGGACGGCACGGCCGAGCCGTACGACCGCCGCAAGCTGCTGCACTCGCTCCGGCTGCCGTGCGCGAAGCGGCCGATCACCGTCGCCGAGATCGAGGAGATGGTGGACGGCATCGAGGACGCGCTCAGCCAGCTCGGCCGCGACGATATCGAGAGCCGGGTCATCGGCGAGATGGTGATGGAGCGGCTGAAGGCGCGCGACCACGTGGCCTATGTGCGCTTTGCCTCCGTCTACCGCAGCTTCCAGGACATCGACGAGTTCATTGACGAGTTGCGCGACCTGAGCGCGCGCCGCGCGCGCGCGGCACTGTCTCACAACCAGGTGGAGCTGCCGCTGTGATGGTGAAGTATCGCCGCGCCCGTCGACCGACGGACGAGATGCCGTTCCTCGACCACCTGGAGGAGCTGCGCTGGCGCCTGCTCTGGAGCCTGCTCGCGCTGGCCGTGTGCGCCATCATCGGCTTCGTCGTGGTCATGAAGCTGGATGTGCTCGGGCTGCTGATCGATCCCATCCGGCCGTTTCTGGAGGGCGAGAAGCCCAAGTTCCTGAGTCCCACCGACCCGTTCTTCCTGACGCTGAAGCTGGGTCTCGTACTCGGGATCATCCTGGCCTCGCCGATCGTGATCTACCAAACGTGGGCGTTCATCTCGCCGGCGCTGCTGGTGCACGAGAAGCGCTCGATCGTGCCGGCGCTGTACCTGGGCGTGCTGCTCTTCGCGGCGGGCGCGGCGCTCGCGTACTTCGTCGCCTTGCCGGTGGCGCTGCGCTTCCTGCTGAGCTTCCAGGTGGAGAGCCTGGAGCAGAACATCGTGGTGGGGCCGTACCTCGGGTTCGTGGTGAGGCTTCTGCTCGGGTTCGGCGTGGTGTTCGAGCTGCCGGTCGTGGTGCTGGTGCTCTCCATGCTCGGGCTGGTCAAGGCGAGCACGCTGGCCGCCAAGCGGCGCTATGCGCTGGTCATCATCACCATCGTCGCCGCCGTGATGACGCCAGGCGACGTGGTCGTGCTCACGGTCTTCATGATGGTGCCGCTGCTCCTGCTGTACGAGCTGAGCATCGGGCTGGCCAGGCTGGTGGAGCGCCGGCGCGCGCGGCGCGAGCTGGCGGACCTGGGCGGTGCGCCCGTGGGGGCGGCATGAGGCGGGGCGCGCCAGTCTTCTTGTTCGCCATCCTGCTAGCAGTGCCAAACGCTTCGAGCGCCCAGCAGCAGCCCAAGCCCCGGCCCGAGCTGCGCGAGCGCGTGCTGGAACGGCTGCGCGCGCTGGACGGCGCAGCGCGGCCTGAGCCGACGGACACGCCGAGTGACACGTTCACGCTCAAGAAGGCCGCGAGGCCCGCGGGCGCGGCGCCGCCGTCGCCTGCCGCGCAGACGATCGTGCGCGACTCCGTGATGGAGGCGCTGCTCAAGCTGGAGGGCTTCCAGGCGACGGAGTACCAGGGCGCGGGCGCGCGCTACGACGCCGACAGCGGCCGGGTCGTGCTGCTCGGGAAAGCGCAGGTGCTGCAGGCCGGCCAGAGCATGACCGCCGATTCGCTGCTGGTGTTCGACCAGGAGCGCTCGATCGTGTGCGGCTACGGCAAGCCCGTGCTGACGGGCGAGGGCGCGCCAGTGGAGAGCGATCAGGTCTGCTACAACACGGACCGGCAACTGGGCCTGGCCATGGGCGCGAAGACCCAGTTCACGGAGAATGCGACCTGGTTCGTGCACGGCGAGCGCGTCTACACCGCCGGTTCCGATCGGCTGTACGGCGAGAACACGGAGTTCACCGACTGCGACCTGGAGTTCCCGCACTATCACTTCGCGGCGGGCCGGATGAAGATCGTGCACGACAACGTGCTGGTCGCGCGCAATGTCACGCTGAACTTCCAGGACGTGCCGGTCTTCTGGCTGCCCTTCATGGTGCAGAGCCTGAAGCAGGGGCGGCGCAGCGGGCTGCTCACGCCGCGCTTCAGCGTGAACGACGTCGCCCGCACGCAGTCGGATTACAACCGCCGCATCTCGAACGTCGGCCTGTTCTGGGCGATCAGCGACCACCTGGGCGCGGAGGCGGCGCTCGACTGGTTCAGCGAGCACTTCACGGCGCTGGACGGCCGCCTGGACTACCGCTGGGTGCGACAGTTCCTGAGCGGCGGGCTCACGTTCCGCAGGTTCTGGCGCGCGGGCGGCGGCAGCGAGTTCACGCTCACCAGCAGCAACGCCTGGCAGCCGGGCGAACGCACGAACGTGAGCGTATCGGCGAACTACGCGTCATCGACCGCGTTGGTGCGGCGGTTCTCGTACGACCCGCGGGAGCTGAACCGGACCATCGACTCGAACGCGAGCCTGAGCCACCGCTTCGGCTGGGGCCAGCTCACGCTGGGAGCGCGCCGGCAGCAGTTCCTGAGCGAGGACCGGATCGACCTGGCGCTGCCCAGCCTGAGCCTGAGCCTGAACCCGGTCACCCTGTTCGCGGCGCCGGGCACGGACGCGCGCTGGTACAACAACGCGACCTGGAGCGGGAACCTGAGCCTGAGCTCGCGCTCGACCGACCTGAACGAGGCGGCGCCGCGCGTGGACGCGCGTGACCGCGCGAACCGGAGTGCGAACGTGGGGAGCAGCGTCGGGATGCGCAATTTCTCGTGGAGCCAGAGCTTCAGCGTGACCGAAGACGTGCTCGCGGCCAAGCCCCAGGTCTTCGTCTTCCAGGATACGATCCTGCAGGACACGATCAAACCATTGCCGCGCGAGCTGACGCAGAGGCTGGATTGGAGCACGAGCGTGTCGTACCTGCAGCGTCTGGTCGGGACCAGCACCCTGACGCCGGGGCTCAGCATCGGCGGCAGCGCGCTCAAGTCGCCGAAGACGAGCGGCGACCTGGTGTCCGCGCCGGTCCGGCTCAACTTCAACGCGTCGCTGAAGACGGACATCTTTGGCTTCTGGCCGGGCGTGCGCCCGTTCAGCCGGATGCGGCACCGGATCTCGCCTACGCTCAGCTACACTTACTCGCCCAAGCCACGGGTGACGCCGCAGCAGGATTCAGTCTTCGGCGCGATCAACGTGCGGGAGCAGAACGTGCTGACGCTCTCGTTCAACCAGACGTTCGAGGCGAAGTACCGCGCTGCGGACACGACGCAGGCGGCGCCGGCGGACACAGCGGCCAGCCAGGACGGCGGACCGCGGCGTCGGCCCCAGGGGCGTGCCCCGCTCAAGCTCCTCTCCCTCACGACCACGCCTCTGGCCTACGACTTCGTGCGTGCGCGCGAGGAAGACCGCGGCTTCCAGACCGATCAGCTCAGCAACACGGTGTCGTCCGACTTGCTGCGTGGCCTCCAGCTCAGCTTTACCCACGATCTGTTCCGGGAGACGGCGGCCACGGACAGCCAGCCCGAGCGGCGCACCTTCGACCCGCACCTGAGCACCCTGCACGCGTCTTTCTCGCTCAGCGGCGAGTCGTGGCTGTTCCGCGTGCTAGGGCTGGGGCGGGCCCGGCCAGCGCGCGAGGCGCAGGCCGACACCGCCGCGCCGCCCGGCGGCGAGCCGGCGCCTGCGCTCGAGCCCGCCGGCAACGTGGGCGCGCTGATGGGCCGGCCGCGGGAGCCGAGCGCGCGTCGGGAGCCCAGCGCCCCCGGTACCTGGAACGCCTCGCTCGATTACACGCTGGTGCGGCCGCGGGCGGGAGCGTCGAGCACGTCGTTGTTCGGTGCGGAGAACCAGATGCTGCGCGGCAACTTCTCCTTCCAGCCCACGCCGAACTGGAGCGTGCACTGGAGCACGGGTTACTCCTTCTCCGACGGCGAATTCAGCGATCACGTTCTCACACTGAGCCGCGACCTGCACGACTGGGAAGCGAACTTCGACTTCATCAAGACGCAGACCGGGAACTTCAGCTTCCAGTTCCGGGTCCACCTGCGCGCGAATCCGTATATCAAGCTGGACTACGATCAGCGGAGCGAGCCGGGCCGGCTGGGCCCGCTGCCGTGATACGCCCCCCATGGCCAAGGTGCTGGAGCTTCGAGGCGACGGGCTGCGGCTGGAAGATGTCGAAGCCGTGGCCGCGCCGGGCGGCCCCGAGGTGCGCCTTGCCGCCGAGGCGCGCGGGCGGGTGGAGGCCGCGCGCGCGGTGGTCGAACGCGCGCTCGAGCGGGGCGACGTCGTTTACGGCCTGACCACGGGTTTCGGCGCGCTCTCCGGCGTCGTCATCCCGCGGGAACGCATCCGCGAGCTCCAGGCCAACCTGATCCGCAGCCACGCGGCCGGCGTGGGCGCACCGCTGTCCGAACGGGAGACGCGGGCCGTGCTGCTGCTGCGCGCCAACGTGCTGGCGCTGGGCTACTCGGGTGTGCGCCCCGCCGTGATCGAGCTCCTCGCCCAGATGCTGAACCGGCGCGTGCACCCCGTGATCCCCGAGCGTGGCAGCGTGGGCGCCTCGGGCGATCTCGCGCCACTGTCGCACCTGGCCCTCGTGCTCATGGGCGAGGGGGAGGCGCGTTACGGGGGCGAGACGTGGCCGGGCGCCGAAGCGCTGCGCCGGGCCGGGCTCACGCCGCTCACGTTCGAGGCCAAGGAAGGGCTCGCGCTCAACAACGGCACGCAGGTTCAGACCGGGATCGGCGTGCTCACGCTGCTCGCGGCCGAGCGGGCGGTGGAAACGGCGGAGGTGGCGGGCGCGATGAGCCTGGAGGGGCTGCGCGGCACGCCGGACGCGTTCGACGCGGCGATCCAGCGCGCGCGGCCGCATGCCGGGCAGAGGGAGAGCGCGGAGCGGCTGAGGACCTTGCTCGCCGAGTCTCAGATCCGGGAGTCGCACCGCTACGGCGACCCGCGCGTGCAGGACGCTTACTCGATCCGGTGCATGCCGCAGGTGCACGGCGCGGCGCGGCAGGCGCTGGGCTACGTGCGGCAGGTGCTGCAAGTCGAGTGCAACAGCGCGACCGACAACCCGCTCATTTTCGCGGACGAGGACCGCATCCGGAGCGGCGGGAACTTCCACGGGCAACTGGTGGCGCAGGTGCTCGATCTGCTCGCCATGGTCTGCGCGGATCTGGGCAGCATCAGCGAGCGCCGCAGCGCGCGGCTGGTCGACCCCGCGCTCTCGGGGCTGCCGGCGTTCCTGACCCGGGAGCCGGGCGTGAACTCCGGGTTGATGCTGGCGCAAATCACAGCGGCGGCGCTGGTCTCCGAGCTCAGGCTGCGCGCGCATCCGGCGAGCGTGGACTCGATCCCGACGGACGCGAACCAGGAGGACCACGTCGCGATGGGCGTGACGGCGGCGCTCAAGGCACGCGAGTCGGTGCAGCTGCTGGAGACCGTGCTCGCGCTCGAGTTGCTCATCGCCGCGCAGGCGCTCGAGTTCCTGAAGCCGCTGCGTCCCGGGCGCGGCGTCGCGCTCGCCTACGAGTGCGTGCGCGAGCGCGTGCCCGCGCTCGAGCGCGACCGCGTGCTCGCGCCCGAGATCGCGGCGCTGGAGGCGCTGGTGCGCGGCGGGGCCTTCGCGTCGCTCTGGCAGGAGGCGGGCTCCCGGGCGCGATGAGCACGGTTCTGTTCAGCGACGTCGGGCAGATCGTCACGTGCGAGAGCGCGGACGAGCGGAGCGTACGGGCCCGCCACGCCCTGGCGGCGGAGGACGGTTGCATCGCGGCGATCGGCCCGCCGGAAGAGCTGGTGGCGCGGTATCCACGCGCGGAACGGGTGCGGTGCGCGGGCGGGGTGATCACTCCCGGCTTCGTCGATTCCCACACACACGCGGTGTTCGGCTGCTGGCGCGCGGGCGAGTACGCGCTGCGCGCGCGCGGCGTGCCGTACATGGAGATCGCGCGGCAGGGTGGAGGCATCAACGCGTCGGTGCGCGACCTGCGCGCGCGTTCCGAGGACGAGCTGGTGCAGCTGACGCGGGCGCGGCTGCGCGAGATGCTGCGCCAGGGGATCACGACGGCGGAGGTGAAGAGCGGCTACGGGCTGCGCACGGAGGATGAGCTCAAGAGCCTGCGCGTGGTGAAGCGGCTGAACGAGGAGGGGCCGCTGGAGCTGGTGCCGACGTTCATGGGCGCGCACGAGTTCCCGGCGGAAACCCGTGGCCGGCGCAGCGATTACGTCCACCTGGTAATCCAGGAAATGATCCCGGCGGTGGCGGAGGCTAAGCTCGCGGTCTTCTGCGACGTCTTCCTGGAGCCGGGCGTATTCACGGCGGTCGAGGCGCGCCGGATCCTGGAGGCGGGGCTCGCGCGCGGGCTGCTGCCGAAGCTGCACGCCGACGAGCTGGAGCCGTCCGGCGGCGCGGAGCTCGCCGTGGCGCTGGGCGCCGTCTCCGCGGATCACCTGGGACGCATCAGCGACGCCGGCATCCACGCGCTCGCGCACTCCCAGACCGTGGCCACGCTGCTCCCGGCCACACTGTTCTTTCTCGGGCACAAGCAGTACGCGCCCGGCCGGCGACTTCTGGATGCCGGCGCGACGGTCGCCCTGGCCACGGACTTCAATCCGGGCTCCGCCCCGTCCCCGAACATGGCGCTGGTGCTGACGCTGGCCTGTTCGCACATGGGCTTCGATCCGCTCGAGGCATTGCTGGCCGCGACCGCGGGCGGGGCGCGGGCGCTCCGGATCGAGGACGGCCGCGGCGCGCTGCGACCAGGCGCCCCCGCTGACCTGATCGTGTGGGGCGTCTCGGATTACCGGGAGATCCCTTACCGCTACGGGGTGAATATGATCCGGGGTGTGTGGAAGCGGGGTGTGCGGGTTGTTTGACGGCAGGGATTCTACTCGCCGAATTCTTGTGAGATGACGCGAAGCGTCCTATTTTCCGGCGAATGACCGCCCGGGTGCTCGAGGCGGTGCCCAACTTCAGCGAGGGCCGGGAGCTCGGCGTCGTACGGGCGATCGTGGCTGCGATCGCGGGCGCGGGCGCAGACGTGCTGGATTGGTCCGCGGATGCGGATCATCACCGCAGCGTCGTCACGTTCGTCGGCACGCCCGAGGTCGTAGAGCGGGCAGCGCTGGCGGGGGCGCGTGTTGCCGTCGAGCGCATCGACCTCCGGCAGCACAGTGGCGTGCACCCGCGGGTGGGAGCACTGGACGTGCTCCCGTTCGTACCGCTGGTCGGGTTGAGTATGGATGACGCCCGCGCGAGCGCGCAGCGCGTGGGGCGCCGACTGGCAAACGAGCTCGGGATTCCGGTGTTTTTCTACAGTCGCGCGTCGGACCCGCCGGGGCGGACGCTGGCCGAGCTGCGGCGTGGCGGCTTCGAAGCGCTGGTCGATGGCTGGCCAGCCGACCGGCGTCCGGACCTGCAGCCGTCGCCGTGGCCGCATGCGGGTGCGCACCCGACGGCGGGGGCGACGTGCGTGGGCGCGAGGCCGCTGCTCCTCGCCTGGAACGTCTTGCTCGAGGACGTCGGCCTGGACGCGGCCACTGAAATCGCGTCCCGCCTCCGGGAGAGCGGCGGCGGCTTTCGCGGGCTGCGCGCGCTCGCGCTCCAGCTGCCGCGCCGGGGGGCGCTCCAGATCTCCATGAATCTGGAAGACCTGGAGGCGACACGGCCGAGCGCCGTGTTCGCGCGGCTCGAGGAGCTGGTGGCGGCCCGGGGCGGGCGCGTCGTTCAGACGGAAATCATCGGGATGATCCCGGACGAGCTGCTGCTCACGCTCGCGGCGGATCGGCTGCGGCTCGTGGGGGCAGCGCCGGAGCGGTTGTTGAGCCGGCGCGTGCTGGAGTACCTGGCCGGCAAGCGCAGCACGCAAGCAAAGGGCGATGGCTAAGGTCGCGAAGCTGAAGGACAAGGCGCGCGCCCACGAACAGAAGGAAGACTGGGCGAAGGCGATCGATCTCTACCTCGAGATCTTCCGCGCCGCCACCGATCAGGAGGAGCCGGAGGAGATCGAGCTCGCCCTCTACAATCGTGTGGGCGACCTGTACCTGCGGTCGGGCAAGCCGGCCGACGCGGTCACGTACTACGAGAAGGCTGCGGAGCGCTACGCCGAGGATGGGCTGTACAACAACGCCATCGCGCTCTGCAACAAGGCGCTGCGCTACCAGCCGGACCGCCCCTCCCTCTTCCACAAGCTGGGTCGGTTCAGCGCCGCGCAGGGGTTCCTGGTGGACGCCCGGCGCTGGTTCCTCGACTATGCCGGGCGCATGCAGAAGGCGGGTGCGGTCAAGGACGCGTTCCTGGCGCTCGAGGAGTTCGCGGACATCTCGGATGATCCCGAGATCCGGGAGATGCTGGGACGGCAGCTGCAGGCGCACGGCTCGATCCCGCAGGCCGTCGAGCAGCTCACGCGCGCATACACGCTACGGCAGCGCGCGAACGAATCGGCCAAGGCGGTTGCGCTCAGGGCCGAGATCCTGAAGCTCGACCCGAGCGCGGACCTGGCCGCCGCGGCCGCCGCCGCCGAGGCCCGCGCCGCCGCGCTCGGCGCCGCCGGATTGCCAGGGCTCGAGGACCTGCCGCCCGCGGCACCGGCGGCGGCCGCCCCCGCGGCCGCGCCCCCGGCCGCGAAGCCCGCGCCGGCGCCTCCGCCCGCCGAGCCCGAACCGGAGCCGCTCCCCTTGCTCGAGACGGCGCCGGCGGCGCCCGCCGCCCCGCCCGTGATCGAGGCGCTCGAGATCCAGACCGCGGCGGGCGCCGCCGGGCTGGGCGAGGCCGAGGCACCGGCCGGGCCCGAGCCCGAGCCGCTGCCCCTGCTCGAGCCGGCCACGGCCGCGCCAGAAGCGGAAGCGCCGCCCGAGCTGCCGACGCTCGAGCCGGCCCCGGCCGCGCCGGAAGCAGAAGCGCCGCCCGAGCCGCTCCCGACGCTCGAGCCACTGCCGACGCTCGAGCCAGCAGCCAGCGCCGAACCCGAGCCGCTCCCGCTGCTGGAGGGCGAGGCGCCTGCGCCGCCGCCGCCCGCGCGCGCCGAGCCCGAGCCGCTCCCGACCCTGGAACCGGCGCCCGCTGCGCCGGCGCTCGCGGCCGCCGCGGCCGCGCCCGCGCTGGAGGATCGCGCGCCCGCGGTCGCGGCCGTCCCGAGCGCGGCCGAGTTCGCGGCCAGCGCGCGGACGCTCGCGGCCCGCGGGCAGGTGGCCGAGGCGATGGCGGAGCTCGAGCGAGGCGAGAAGGCGCTGGCGCAAGCCGGCCGCCTCGCGGACGCGATCGCGCTCGTCGATCAGGCCGTGGCGCTCGATCCCAACCAGGTGCGCACGCACCAGCGCCGAGTCGACTACGCAGCACGCCTCGGCGACGCTCGCGCGATCGTGCTGGCCTACCTCCAGCTCGCCGCTGCGCTTCAGCGTACCGGCTCCGGGACGAAGGCCGCCGCCGTCTACCAGCAGGTGCTCGAGCTCGACCCCAGCAACGAGGAAGCCGCCGCCGCGCTGTACGCGGGACAGACGGCTGCGGCCGGCGCGGCAGCGGGCGGCGCGACGGACTTCGTCGATCTCGGCTCGATGCTCGAGGCGGAGGAGCCGTCCGGCAGCACGCGCTGGGTGGTGGCGGCACAGCCGCCCAGCGGCGATGAAGAAAAGGACCTCGCCGACATGCTCGCGCAGTTCAAGGCGAAGGTCAGCGAGGAGGTCGGCGTCGATGATCCCGCGAGCCATTACGACCTCGGCCTCGCGTTCAAAGAGATGGGGCTGATCGACGAAGCGATCGGCGAGTTCCAGACCGCGATGCGCGGCGGCGAGGAGCGCCTCAAGGTGTACGAGGAGCTCGGTCACTGCTTCCTGCTCAAGCAGCAGTACACGATCGCGGCCAAAGTGCTGAGTCGCGCGCTGCAGCTACCGCGCGAGGACGACTCCGAGCTGCTGGGCGTCTACTACCACCTGGGGCGGTGCTTCGAGGAACTGGGCCGGCCCGCCGAGGCCAAGGATGCCTACGAGCGAGTGCTCGCCCTGGACATCAACTTCCGGGACGTGCAGGAACGCCTCTCCCGCTTTTGACAAGCCGGATGGTCCGGTCTAGCTTTGGGCGCGTTCCGACCGGCCGGCAGAGAGAGGATGCTTCGCACCGCACCGCCGAAGCTTTCCCAGATTCAGCGCCCGATCCGCGCACGGCTCGACGCCGTGGGCGCGGAGCTGCGCCGCATCGTCCTGACCGACTATCCACCCCTTGAGCACGTCAACGACTATCTCCTGCTCGTTCGCGGCAAGCTGTTCCGACCCACGCTGCTGCTGCTCTCGAACGAGGTGGGCGGGCGAGCACGCCCGGAAGCGGTGACGCTGGCTGCCATCGTCGAGCTCGTGCACCTGGCCACACTGGTCCACGACGACGCCGTCGACCACTCCGTCCTGCGCCGCGGCATGCCCACCGTGAACGCCCTCTGGAATCACCAGACGGCGGTCATTATGGGCGACTACCTCTACAGCCGTTCGGTTGCCGAGCTGGCGCAGCTCGGGCGCACGGATCTGATCCACGTGCTGTCGCGCGCCGCGAACGAGATGAGCGTGGGCGAGATGCGACAGCTCGTCTCCTGTGACGCGCTCCGCTACACCGAGGAAGAGTACACCCAGCTGATCGCGTGCAAGACGGCGTCGCTCATGTCGGCCGCCTGCGAACTGGGCGCGCTCGCCGGCCACGACGGCTACCGCGCGCCGCTCGCCCGCTTCGGCCATCACCTCGGCATGGCGTTCCAGATCGCGGACGACCTGCTCGACTACACCGAGACGGAGGCGGTGACGGGGAAGCCGTCCGGGCAGGACCTGCGGGAGCACAAGGTCACGCTCCCGCTCATCGCAGCGCTCGCCGCGATGGGGCCGGAACACCAGCGCGAGGCGGAAGCGTTCTTTGCCGACCCGGACCCGACCGACGATGGCATCGCCCGGCTCATCGCGCTCGTGCGCGAGCACGGCGGGCTGGAGTACGCGCGGCGGCGCGCGGAGGAGTACGCGGCCCGCGCGGAGGAGGCGCTCGCGCCGCTTCCCCCGGGGACCGCAGCGGATGCACTCCGTGCCGCCGTCGCCTACGTCATCGACCGGCGGCACTGACGGCATGGAACCCGTTCGACGCGGGGCGGTATGATGCTCGGGAACCGGCGGCGCAGCACCGCGCGCCTGGCCTGGATCCTCATCGTCGGGCTTTTCCTGGGTGCGCTGTTCAGCAAGCTGGCCATCGCCTACATGCCGGAAAGCGCCGCCCGCACCTTCCTGACGACGTCGATCTCGGCCTCGCTCGGTCCGCTGTCGATCGATCTCGCGGCCGTCGCCTTCGCGATCGGACCGCTCACGATCAGCGTCAATATGCTGAGCCTGGTGGGCATCGTGCTGGTGATTCTCGTGCTGCGCTCCTGGCTCTAGCCTAACCCGGAGAGGAAGCCATGCCTTTCGGCGGCCTGGGAATGTGGGAGGTCCTGCTCATCCTGCTCGTGCTCCTGCTGGTGTTCGGGGCCAGGCGGCTGCCGGAGCTGGGCAGCTCGCTCGGCAAGGGCATCCGCGAGTTCAAGCGGTCGGTGAAGGACATCGAGGGTGAGCTCTCGCGGCCGCTCGACGAGAACAACCGCGAGGTGCGCAGCGCATCCAAGCCGGCGGCCGTGCCGCCGGCGAGCGAGAAGCCTGCGGCCAGTGAGGGCGGGCAGCAGTAAACGGCAGGGGTCAGGGATCAGGGGTCAGGGGTCAGGGGTCAGCAAGACGGATCAAGGAAGCTCAAAGCAGAGGCGCCCGGCGAGCGACGCTCGCCGGGCGCTTTCATCTTGGTCAGCTGATCCCTGATCCCTGACCGCTGACCCCTAATACGTCGCCCGAGCGGGCTCCTCCTGATCCGCCGCCTGACGCAGCAGCTGCTTGCGGTTGTCGACGATCTTCGCCTGCTCCTTGAGCGCGGCCAGAAACTGTGCCCAGCGCTCCTCCTGAAGGCTGGCGATGAGGCGCGTGCGGATGGACTCGCGCTGCTGCTCGAACTGCTGGCGGTCCGGCTCCGTGCGCTCGACCCCCTGCAAGATGAAGAGCGCGCCCTCCGCCTCGACCAGGCCGCTCACCTGACCGGGCCGGAGGCCGAAAGCAGCACCGATCGCGGCGTTGAGGCGGCCGAGGCCGGGCACGAAGTCGAGGCGCGTGAAGGGGCCGGCCTCACGGACGTCGAGACCACTGGCCTGCGCGACCTGATCGAGCGTCTGGCCCTGGCGGATGCGGTCGACGAGCTCACGGCCGAGCCGGCGGGCGTGCTCGAGCTTCTTCTGCGTGAGCAGGCGGTGACGGATCTCCGGCGTCGCCTCCGCGAGCGGCAGGATGCCCTCGGGTGTGCGCTCGACCAGCTCGAGCATGTAGAAGAAGGCCGGATTCTCGTCGTAGACCGCACTGACCTCGCCCGGCTCGGCTTCGCGGAAGGCCCAGTCCGCGCCATCGTCCACGCGGCCGAGGCCGGCCACGATCGGGAGCTCGGGCGTGAGCTCGGCGCTGCGAACGCGCAGGCCGAGGCGCTCTGCGGCCGCGGCCAGCGGCAACTCTTCGCCCAGCGTCTCGAGCGAGTCCGCCAGGACGAGGAGGGCGTTTTCGTTCTCCTCGGTGCGGCGGATCCGGACCAGGATGTGGCGGGCTTGGGCCTCGTCGTCCTTCCGGCTCTCGACCTCGAGGATGTGGTAGCCGTACTGCGTGAGCACCGGTTCGCTGACCTGGCCGATCGGGAGTGACCAGGCCGCCCGGTCGAAGGCGGGCACCATCTGACCGCGACGGAACTTGCCCAGGCTGCCCCCCAGCGCCGCGGACGCCGAGTCGGCGGATTCGCGCCGCGCCACCTCCGCGAAATCGGCCCCGCCGTCGATCTGCTGGCGGATGTTGCGGGCGCGCTCGAGTGCCGCGGCCGTATCCGCAGCAGTCGGCGAGCGATCGATCGTGACCAGACGGATGCTGGCGCGCGCGGGCCGCGCGAAATCGGCGCGCTGCGACTCGTAGGTGGCCTGGATCTCTTTGTCCGACAGGGCAATGGCGGCGTCCGCCACCAGCGTCTGAGGGTCCAGTGCGAGGTAGCGCACGCGCGCCGTCTCGCTGCGCTCTCGCCACATGCGCCACAGCTCGCCGTCCGGGATGTAGAGGCCGGCCGTCACTTGCTGATAGAGCTTGCTGCGTGGAATCAGATCGCGGTAGTACGCCTCGAGCTGAAACAGCAGCTGCTGGTCCACGGAGGGCGAGGCGAGGAACTGCTGGTACTTCGCGAGATCGAACTGTCCGTTCGTCTGGAACAGCTCGTTCTCGTAGAACTGCGGCGGCGGAGCGAAGCGGGCGGCCTGCCGCACCTCCTCGTCCGTGACCGTGATGCCCCGACGGCGCAGCTCCTGCGCGACCAGCCGCTGCATCACCAGTTGCTCCCACGCGGCTTGCTCGACCTGCCGGTTCTCCGAGGCCGTCAGCGGATCCCCCTTCGCCCGCTGCTGCTCGTCGTACAGGCTACGGTAGGTGCGCAGGAACTCGTCGTACGAGACCGGCTCCCGGTTCACACGACCCAGCTCGCCGCCGCTCGCCTGGGCGCTGCTTCGGCCGCTCAGGTCCATGCCCCACTCGAAGACCATCAGGCCGACGAAGGCGACCGCCGTCACCAGCATGATGATCTTCATCTTGTCGCGCATTTGCTGCATCATGGGCTTGCTGCTCCCCGCCGGCGTCGGCGTGGAAGTTCAGGAATCCGCGAAGCTTACAAAGCTAACCTTTCGGGCAGCCGCTTTCAACCGCGGGAGGACGAAGGCGAGCGTGAGATCGAGGGCGAGGTCGGGTCGTCCCCCCGTCTTCGCCTGGGGCGTGTACGCCCCAGAACCGGTTGACACCCGGGCGAAGCGCGGCCTATCTTGCAACCTACCCCTCGCATCATCTGCGTGTTTCTGCTGGAGTTGGACGGATGGCCGAATCCCACCGCGATGAGATCGCCAAGCTGGAGGCCTTGTACGCGGCCAACCCGGAGGGGCGTGTGTTCACGCACCTGGCGGAGGCGTACCGCAAGGCGGGGGAGCTGGCCCGAGCGCGCGATGTGCTGGAGAGCGGGCTGAAGCGCCATGCGAACTACTCGAGCGCGCATGTCGTGCTGGGGCGAGTGCTCTGGGAGGAAGGGCAGGTAGGGGAGGCAGAGCGCGCGTTCCGGCGGGTGCTGGAGCTGGATCCACAGAATCTGATCGCGCTGCGGGCGCTGGGCGATCTGCTGCGGGAAGCGGGGCGTGGCGGCGATGCGCTCACGCACTATCGCGAGCTGCTGAGCCTCGATCCGGCGAACGAGGAAGTGGAGCAGCTCGTCGGGCAACTCGAGAAGACGACGCCGGCGCCGGATGCGGCCGCTGCGGCGTCGTCCACGCCGGGGCTGGGCGGCGCGCAGCCGGAAGCGTTCGAGGTGAGCATGGGCGCCGCAGCGCCCGGCTCCGGGGCCACGGCCGCGGACGCGGTGCTGGAAACGGACCTGGGGCTGGAGCCGACCTCGTTCGCGGAGCCGGCGGCGCTGGGCGGGCTCGAGCCGACCGACCTGGGCGGCCCCGCCGGCGACGTCGAGCTGGTGATCGAGCCGACCGGCCTCGAACCGACAGCGCAGGCGCCCGTGGACGCGACCGGTCTCCCGCTGGAGCCGGTCGGGCTCGAGGCGCCCGGCGCGGACATCTCGCCAGCCGTGGCGGAGGAAACTGGGCCGGCGGGGATGGACCTGTCGCTGGAGCGGCCGGAGGAGTCCGTGCCCTCGGCGGCGGACCTGGGGCTGGGATTCGAGCCGGAGGCGACGCCGGCTGCGGACCTGGAGCTGGCGCTCGCCGAAACGGAGGGTTCGGCCGAGCCCGCCGGGCCGGAGCTATCCTTCGACGCGCAGGCACGGGCCGCCGGATCGGAGCTGTCGGTCGAAGGTGCGGGCGCGGAGCTCTCGCTCGAGGCCACGCCCCCGGCCGAGGCGGCGCCCGTCGAGCCCGCGGCGGAAGCGGAACCCGCGCTGCCCCCCGAACCCGCCGATCTCGGCGCGCTTGCTTTCGGCACGGACGCGGCGCCGACAGAAGCGCACGCGGATTGGGGCGCGCCGGTGGAGCCGGCCGGTGCGGACGCGCTCGCGGGAGCTCTCGGCGACGAAGTGGTGACGGAGACAATGGCGGAGCTGTATGCGCGCCAGGGGCTGCACGAGCGCGCAGCCGAGGTGTATCGCGCGCTGCTGCGCGAGCGCCCCGGCGACGAACGGCTGCAGCGCCGGCTCGATGAGGTCGCCGGCGCCTCGGCCGAAGCCGCGCGGCGCGCGCCACCAGAGCCGCGCCCCGCCGAGCCGGCGCCCGAATGGATGGTCGAGCTGGGCTTCGAAGATACAGCCCCCGCGTTCGCGCCGGCGGAGAAACCGGCCGTGCCGCTCGAAGAGCCGGCGCCGCCCGGGCTCGCCGGCGAGGACCTCGGTCTCGTGCCCGTAGGCGAGCCGATCAACCC
>JACQPS010000323.1 GCA_016207445.1 Gemmatimonadota bacterium
CACGTGAGGGTGCGCGGTGGCTAAGGATCCCTGTCCCTGATCAGTTGCTTCGGGAAAGCTCTAGCACGGAAAGCTCGAGCGGCTCCAGCGCCGGGGCCGGTGTCCAGTCGCGAGGCCGGCCATCGGTCCCGACCCCGAGCGTTGCTTCGCGCACGCCGCCCAGAAGCGGGCGTGCGGCGTAGCGGCCCGCCGGCAGCACGGCGTCGGCGGAGAAGAGGGTCACGCGCGCGAGGCGTCGCGTGCCGAGATTGGCCACGACCAGAACGGTCTGTTCCTCCACGCGCCGCAGGTAAGCCACGGCCGCATCCTCGGCACTCTCCAGCGGAACGAAGTCGCCCGCGGCGAGCGCGGGATTCGCGGTTCGAACATGGATCAGCCGGCGGTAGTGGTTGAGCAGCGACGCGGGGTCGGCCTCCTGCGCCTCCACGTTGGCTGTAAAGGAATCGGGGTGGAGCGGTTCCCACGCCGTCCCGCTCGTGAAGCCGACACCCGGCCGACGGGCCCAGTGCATGGGCGTGCGCAGGCGCGGATCGCCGTCCGACTTCGAGCCGGTCATGCCGATCTCCTCCCCGTAGTAGACGAACGGGATGCCGGGCAAAGTGAGCAACAGGGACGCCGCGAGCCTGGCCCGGCCGACGTCGCCACGCAGATCGGTGAGCGTGCGCGTCTGGTCGTGGTTGCGGAGGAACGACGCCCAGCGCCGCCGCGGCAGCTCGCGCTGCACGCGCTGGACGGAAGCGACGAGGCCCCGCCCCGAGCCAGTGCGCGCCGCGTCGATGATGGCGTCGCCGACGTCGAACATGAAGTAGGCATCGAGCTGGTCGGGGTAGTAGGGCAGGATCGCTTCCACGCTGTCCCACACTTCGCCGATGGTGAACGCGTCGGGCGCGATCCGCCGGATGTAGGCCGCGTAGTCGCGGAGCCAATGGTGGGTGGCGGGCACATGCTTCCACTCGCCGTGCTCGCCCTCGAACAGGTGGCGCGCGGCGTCTACCCGGAAGCCATCCACCCCCATCTCCCCCAGCCAGAAGCGCGCGACCCCCTTCAGCTCGGCGGTGACGGCCGGGTTCCCCAGGTTGAGATCGGGCATGCCGCTCCAGAACAGCCCGTAGTAGTACTCGTCCCGCGTCGGCGCACGGTGCCAGACGGGCGCCTCCCACCCCGACGCGGGCCGCACCGTCGGCGACCAGACGAACCAGTCCCGATACGGCGACGCGGCGTCCAGCAACGCCGACCGAAAGTACGGGTGCTCGCTCGAGACATGGTTCGGCACCAGGTCGACGATCACGCGGATGCCGCGGCGCCGCGCCTCGGCCATGAACTGCTGGAAGTCCCGGGTCGTGCCGTAGGCGCGCTCGACCTGGTAGTAATTCGTGACGTCGTACCCGTGATAGCTGGTCGATTGTGCGACCGGCATGAGCCAGATGCAGCTCGCGCCCAGGTCGCGCTGCTCGCGAGGGTTGCCGTCGTTGATGTAGTCGAGCTTCTCGATCAGGCCGCGCAGGTCGCCGATGCCGTCGCCGTCGCTGTCGTAGAAGGAGCGGACGAACACCTCGTAGCACACGCCGCCGCCGCGCCACCACTCGGGGCCCGCGGCCGCGGCGGTCCTTTGGGCGAAGAGCGGAGCGGCGTGAAAGACGGGGAGTGCACACAGCGCGACGGCGATGCGATTCATCGCTGGGGTCCTGTCATTAGAGATCGTGGAACGGCGAAACGCGGCCAACACGGGTCGCGGGAGATCGTAGAACGCCGAGCAGCCCCGGACAAGAAGGTTGTCACAGCCGGACGCTAGGCGAAGAGTGCGGCCACGCCATCTTGACAGGGGGGCCCCTTTCGGGCGCGGGAGGCCGTTTCATAATCTGATCTCGCGGAGGCGCGGAGGCGCGGAGGAGTCCGTCTGTGCCCCCCGCGTCTCCGCGTCCCGGTTTCCCGAGTGATACGCCGTCTGATACGCGTGGCCAGGCCCCTTCTACCCCATGCCCCACACGGCTTCGCCGCGTGGGGACCCCTGCTCGCGCTCCTGCTGCTGGCCGGCGCGGGCTGCGGCGACTCGACGTCGCCGCCGCCGCCGATCACGCGCCCGCCGAGCCGGCCCGCTCTCGATCGGACGTACCGCGCCAGCGGCCACATGGCGGCGGGAGACGTGTTCGTGCAGCTGTTCGAGTGGAAGTGGACCGACGTGGCGTCCGAGTGCGAGAACGTGCTCGGGCCGTACGGGTTCGAGGCGGTGCTGGTCTCGCCGCCGCAGGAGCACAGCGTCCAGAGCAGTCACACCTGGTCGCAGCGCTACCAGCCGGTGAGCTACAGCATCGAGCGCAGCCGCTCGGGCACGGGCGGCGAGTTCCGCGCTATGGTGATTCGCTGCCAGGCGGCGGGGGTCGACATTTACGTCGACGCGGTCATCAACCACATGACGAACACGCCGAGCCCCGGCGTCGGCAGCAACGGCACCGCCTACACCAAGTACGAGTACCCGGGGCTGTACACGCCCGCCGATTTCCATCCGACCTGCACGGTCACGAACTACCAGAGCGCGGCCAACGTGCAGGATTGCGAGCTGTTCAGCCTGCCGGACCTGAATACCGGCTCCGCTCGCGTCCGGGAGAAGATCGCCGAATACCTGATCCGGTTGTCGCGCTCCGGAGTGGCGGGCTTCAGGATCGACGCCGCGAAGCACATCCAGCCGGTGGAGCTCGACTCCATCCTGATTCTCGTCGATCGCACACTGGCCGCGGAAGGGCGGGCGCTGCCGTACTACTTCGCCGAGGTGGTCGACTACGGCGGCGAAGCGGTCACCAAAGGCGATTACTTCGGCCTGGCGTACAGCTCGGGCGGCGCGGCCGACATCACCGAGTTCAAGTTCCGTGGCGTCGGCGACAAGTTCACCGGCCTCGGTGGCCAACGCATATCCGATCTCAACCCCGACGGCCCGCCGGGCCGCCAGTTCTCCGCGGTCGCCTGGGGCCTCCTCCCGGCCGACAAGGCCGTGGCCTTTCTGGAGAACCACGACACGCAGCGGCAGGGCGGGATCAGCTATCGTGACGGTCAGGTATACCGGCTGGCGAACGTGTGGGTGCTGGCGCAGCCCTATGGCTATCCGTCGATCATGTCGAGCTACGCGTTCGACCGAGACACGCAGTTGGGCCGCGAGCTGGGCCCCCCGTCGGACGCGAGCGGGAACACGCAGGCTGTGACGTGCGCCTCGAGTCTGGAGACGGCGACCGTCGGGCTTTGGGTCTGCGAGCATCGCGACCCGCACATCGCCCGCATGGTGGCGTTCCGCCGCGCCGTGGCGGGCACCGCTGTCGACCACTGGTGGGACAACGGCGCGAATGCGATCGCGTTCTCGCGCGGCGACCGCGGCTTCGTGGCCATCAACCGCGAGAGCGTGCCGGTCCAGCTCGAGGTTGCGACCGGATTGCCGCCCGGGACCTACTGCGACGTGCTGACCGGCGGCCGTGCCGACACGGGTTGCGCGGGAAGCACCATCGTCGTCGATTCGACCGGCATGGTGCGGCTCGAGCTGGAGGCCAATTCGGCGATCGCCATGCATACAGGAACGCGGCTCTGATGGTCGACACCGGAGCTTTTTCCCCGAGACCGGACAAAGCGATGAGAAGGATGGCGGCGGTCCTCGTTGCGCTCGCGCTTTTCGCCGCAACGCCGCTCCCCGCGCAGGAGCGGCCGCTCGGCACGCTGCGCGAGCAGGCCAGGGTCCAGCAGGAATGGCTGAAGCTGCGACTCGAGCGCGTGCTGCCGCGGGTCCTGCGCGAGCACGGCGTCGACATGTGGATCGTCCCGGTGCGCGAGTACAACGAGGATCCGGTCTTCTGGTCGCTCGTGTCGCCTACGACGATGGCCGCGCGGCGGCGGACGATTTACGTCTTCTTCGATCGGGGCCCGCAGCAGGAGATGGAGCGCCTCGCGATCGGCGGGACCTCGCAGGGCGGGCTCTACACGGTGGTGCGCGATCCGCGCGCGGCGGAAGGGTTCGCGGGCGCGGCCCGGCGGCGGGCGGAGCCGTGGGGGCCGGAGCAGTGGCAGCTGCTCACGCCCATCGTCGCGGAGCGGGACCCGAAGGCGATCGTGGTCAACATTTCGCACACGCACAACTTCTCGGACGGCCTCACGGCGGGCGAGTGGGAGCAGCTGCAGCAGGCGCTCGGGCCGAAGTACGTGGCGCGCGTGGTCCGGCGGGAGCGGCTCGCGCTCGACTATCTCGCCGAGCGGCTGCCGGAGATGCTGCCGCAGTACACGCGCATGCAGGAGCTGGCGCACGAGCTCATCGCGACCGCCTTCTCCGTGCGCGTGATCACGGCCGGGACGACCCGCACGGAGGACGTGGTCTGGTGGCTGCGGCAGCGCGTCAACGACCTCGGCCTCGGGAGCTGGTTCCAGCCGACCATCACGGTGCAGCGCGCGGGCGCGGAGATGGCGGACTCGACCGATCCCCTCATTTTGAGCGGGGACGTATTGCACGTGGACTTCGGCATCAGCGCGCTCGGCCTGCATACCGACACGCAGCATATGGGGTATGTGCTCAAGCCGGGGGAGGCCGATGCGCCCGCCGGCCTGCAGCGCGCGCTCGCGCGCGCGAACCGGCTGCAGGATCTGCTGCTCGAGGAGCTGGTCCCCGGCCGCAGCGGCAACGACGTGCTGCAGCGCACCCGCGCGCGCATGCGGCAAGAGGGGATCGACGGTACCGTCTACACGCACCCCATCGGCGACCACGGCCACGGCGCGGGTCCGCTCATCGGGCTATGGGACCGGCAGGAGGGCGTGCCCGGGCGCGGCGACGTGCCGGTCCGCCCCAGCACCTGGTTCTCCATCGAGCTGCAGGCCACGACGCCGGTGCCGGAGTGGAACGGGCAGGCCGTGCGCATGGCGCTGGAGGAAGAAGCGCTCATCGACGGGCAGGGTAGTCGTCACTGGGTGCTGCGGCGCCAGCAACGATTTCATCTCATCCGCTAGAGGCCAACATGGACGAGGAGAAGCGGCCGATCGACCCCACGCGCAAGCTGCTGAAGATCTTCGGCGTGAAGGTGACCGACTACGAGGAGAAGACGGGCGCGATCCTGGAACAGCTGCGGCGTGTGCGCGATGCGCGCGAATTGGTGGAGCCCGCCGCGCAGGTCGTCGAGCTCACGGCGGACCTGAACGCGCGGCTACGCGAGCTCGTCGATCACGTCCTGGACATGCAGGCGCGGGCGCTGAACGGCGTGCGGGACGCGCTCGAAAAGGCGCAGAAGTAGGTAGGCAGAGCCTCTGCGGCCGTCGGCGTCGGCGTCGGTGTCGCCGCGTCGATTCTACTCCAGCGCCAGCGCTCCCCGGCGAGGTGCCGGCGCCGGCGTCGCCGCGACACGCGCCTCCTTCACGTATCCGCCTGCCACCCCACCGACCACCAGGAACAGGCCCACCCAGCCGAGCAGCGTGAGCGTCTGCGCGAGCAGCAGGAGCCCGAGCAGCGCGCTCACGACCGGCTCGATGCTCGCGGCCACGGCCGTGGGTGCCGCTTCGATCCTGCGCACCGCGGCGAAGAAGCAGAAGTTGGCCAGCAGCACCGAGCCGACCCCGAGGCCGGCCACGTAGACCCAAGCGGGAACCGACGCCGGCGGGATCGGCGCGCGACCGGAAAGGGGCAGGAAGACGCCGAGCAGGAGCGATCCGCCCGCTAGCTCGAGGAAGAGCACGCGCACCGCCCCGTAGCGCGGCACGGCCCAGCGCGCGAGCAGCGTGGTCCCGGCGTAGCTGAGCGCCGCCAGCAGCCCTCCGATCACGCCGACGAGCGGCGCGTCCAGCGGCGCGCCCTGGCCGCCCGTCACCGTGAGCGCCACCCCCACCATGACCACGGTGGCGAGGAAGACGCGCAGCGCGGTGATCGCCTCGCCCAGCAGCGGCTTCGCGAGCAGCGCCACGAGCACGGGCGCCGTGTAGAGGAGCGTCGCCGCGCCGGCCACGCCCGCGCCCGCGATCGCGTACTGGTAGCTCACCTCGAAGATCGCCACGAGCAGGCCGCCCACTCCGGCCACGAGCAGCCAGCCCAGGCGATCCACGCGGAACAGGTCGCGGCGCGCTACGCCATACACCAGGAACCCCAGCGTGGCGAGCAGGATGCGCCAGAAGCCCACAGCCGTGAGTTGCGCGCCCTCCGCGTACAGCGCCGTGCTGAGCGTGCCCGTCGTCCCCCAGAACGAGCCGGCAGCGAGCGCGAACAGGTAGCCCGCGAGACGGGAGCGGGCGGGATCGCGTGCGGGCCCCGTGTGCATCATGAGCAAGTCAGCACAGGTTCTCTCTCATGTGTTTCCACGAGGATCGTTGTACGGCGAAGCTAATCGGCCGTTTCCGCCGCGGCAAACGGCGCCGACCCATTGCGCGATCGAGCCGCGCGCGGCATTTTCGCGCGGTCCGCTCGATTCCCTGGAAGGAAGGCCATGCAAGATCTGATTCGGCAGTGGGACGGGGAGAGCGTCGTGGTTCGCTACGACCGCCCCTCGGACGCCTGGATCTTCATCGTGATTCACGATCGCACGCTGGGCATGGCGATGGGTGGTTGCCGGCTGAAGGTGTATCCGACGCCCAACGATGCACTGCGCGATGCGCTGCGGCTGGCGGAGGGGATGACGCTGAAGTGGGCGGCCATCGACTTCCCGTTCGGTGGCGGCAAAGCCGTGCTGGCGCCGTCCGCGCCGGTCGAAGGAAAGGTACGCGAGGGTCTCCTGCTGCGCTTCGGTGAGCTGGTCGAGTCGCTGGGCGGGACCTACGGCACGGGGGTGGACCTGGGAACGACGCCAGCGGACATGAACATCATCGGCCGCACCACTTCGCGCGTGTTTGGCCGCACGCCGGAGCACGGCGGCACCGGCGACCCGGGTCCCTGGACGGCGCTGGGGGTCTTCTCCGGCATGAAGGCCGCGTGCGCGCGCGCCTTCGGCACGCGCGACCTGGCCGGCCGCAGCGTGCTGGTGCAGGGCGTGGGCGGAGTCGGTGGCCCGCTCGCCCGGCGCCTGCACGAGGCGGGCGCGCGCGTGCTCGTGACGGACGCGCTGCCGGACCGCGCGGCCCGGGCCGCCGCGCAGCTCGGGGCGCAGGTCGTCGCCCCCGAAGAGGCGTACGACACGGAATGCGACGTCTTCGCCCCGTGCGCCATCGGCGGCGTGCTCAACCGGCGCAGCATTGCGCGGCTGTGCTGCCGCATCGTGGCCGGTTCGGGGAACAATCAGCTCGAGGAGGCTGCGGACGCCGAACGGCTGCACGAGCGCGGCATCCTGTACGTGCCCGATTTCGTGATCAACGCCGGCGGCGCCATCGCGCACGGCGCGCTCGAGGTGTTGGGCTGGGCCCGCAACCAGGTCGAGGCGCGCGTGCTTCGCATCGGCGAGACGGTCGGCGAGATTCTGGAGGACGCCGCGCGTCAGGGCGAATCGCCGCTGCGGGAGGCGGAGCGCCGGGCGCAGCGCGTCCTGCGCGCCGCGCGCGAGAAACGGACCGAGCCCGCCGCCGCAGCGCTCGCATCGCGCTGAGCGTCAGGCAGCAACGAATGCTGAGCCGCTCGTCGCCCGATCCGGACCTCTCGTCTGCTCTCCCTCCGGCCGCGGTGCGCTGCCGCGGCCTGATCAAGCGCTACGACGACGTGGTGGCCGTGGATGGCCTCGACCTCGAGGTCCGGAGCGGGGAGTGCTTCGGCCTGCTCGGGCCGAACGGGGCGGGGAAGACGACCACCATCGAGATCCTCGAGGGGCTGCTCGAGCCGGATGCCGGCTCGGTCGAGGTGCTCGGCCTGACCTGGGCCCACGGCGCGCGCGCGCTGCGCGAGCGGCTGGGCGTGCAGCTCCAGGAGACGCGGCTCGCGGACAAGCTCACGGTCGAGGAGACGGTTCGGCTCTTCCGCAGCTTCTACCGCCGCGGCCGCCCGGTCCAGGAAGTGCTCGAGGCGGTGCAGCTCACGGAGAAGCGCAGGTCCTGGGTGAGCCGGCTCTCGAGCGGGCAGCGGCAGCGGCTGGCGGTCGCGTGCGCGCTCGTGAGCGAGCCGGACCTGCTCTTTCTGGACGAGCCCACCACCGGGCTCGACCCGCAGTCGCGCCGCTCGCTCTGGGAGCTGATCGAGCGCTTCCGCGCCGCCGGCCGCACCGTGCTCTTGACCACCCACTACATGGAGGAGGCGGCCCGGCTGTGCGACCGTGTGGCCATCATGGACCACGGCCGCATCCTCGCGCTGGGCACGCCCGCCGAGCTGGTCGCGTCGCTCGGCGCGGAGCACGTGCTCGAGTTCTCGCTGGCCGATGGCGGGGGCGGCTTGTCGGACGCGGAGCTGCGGGCGCTCCCCGGCGTCACGCGCGTGCGCGAGTCGAACGGTCGCATCGCCCTCACGGTGAGGGAGGTCCACACCACGGTGCCGGCGCTGCTGGACGAGCTGCGCCGCCGCGGCGCCTCGCTCGCCAGCCTGAGCACCCACCACGCCACGCTCGAGGACGTGTTCATGGTGCTCACCGGGAGGCGCTTGCGCGATGAGTAGGCTGGAACACGCCCCGCTCGCGCAGCTCACGCTCGCCCGCATCCGCGAGTTCGGGCGGGAGCCGGAAGCCGTCTTCTGGACCTTCTTCTTTCCGATCGTGCTCGCGTTTGCGCTCGGCATCGCGTTCCGCGAGCGCGGTCCCGAGCGCGTATGGGTGGGCGTGCAGGCCGGCCCCGGCGCGCGCGCTCTCGCGGCGGCGCTCCAGGGCGCGGACAACCTGCGCGTGCGGGTGCTCGAACCCGCAGTGGCCGGCGAGGCGCTGCGGGATGGCGACGTCGCCCTCGTCATCGTGCCGGGCGGCGCGCGCGTGACGTACCGCTACGATCCCACTCGCCCCGAGAGCCGGCTCGCGCGCCTCGCCACCGATGACGCGCTCCAGCGCGCGGCGGGGCGGCGTGACCGGGTCGCCGTTTCGGAGGAGGCGGTGGAGGAGCGCGGCTCGCGCTACATCGATTTTCTCATCCCGGGGCTCATCGGCTTGAACCTGCTCGGCACCGGGCTCTGGGGCGTGGGCTATACCGTCGTGCGCATGCGCACCGGCAAGCTGCTCAAGCGGCTGCTGGCCACGCCCATGCGGCGCAGCCACTTCCTGCTTTCGTTCATGCTCGCGCGGTTGGGGTTCCTGGCCGCCGAGCTCGCGCTGCTCCTGTTCTTCGCCTGGGTGGCGTTCGGCGTGGGCGTGCGCGGGTCGCTCGCCACGCTCGCCTTCATCGCGGCGCTGGGTGCCTTCGCCTTCACCGGCGTGGGGCTGCTCGTGGCCAGCCGCGCCAGGACGCTCGAGGGCGTGTCCGGGCTCATGAACCTCGCGGCGGTACCCATGTGGGTCCTCTCCGGCATTTTCTTTTCCGCCGAACATTTTCCCGACGTCATGCAGCCGTTCATCCGCGCGCTGCCGCTCACCGCCCTGGTGGACGCGCTGCGCGCGGTCATGCTGGACGGCGCGCCGCTGGCCGCCACCGCCGGCTGGCTCGGGATCGTGGCGCTCTGGGGTGCCGGCTGCTTCGGCGCCGCGCTGGCGATGTTCCGCTGGCGCTGAGTGCGGCACGCGGCCGCGGAGCACGTGCTCGCGCGCTCCCCTTGCGGCGCCTCCCACATATGTTTACCTTGCCGCGCAACCGCTTGCCACGCCGCGCATTCGAGCCACAATCCACGCGAAACCGACTTGCTGAATCGGGCCGGGCCTCCTGAGCGACGGCTCCGCCCAACCCCGGGAGTGGTACGACGATGTCCCCCCGCCTTTCCGGCCGCCTGCGCGCGCTCGTGGGCGCCGCCGCGCTACTCATGCTCCCGGTCGCGGGGTGCCAGGACTCCCCGCTCCACCCCGGGACATCCCCCCAGTCCGACCATCTTCCGGCGACGCTGGAGATCTGGTGGCCGACCGAGGGGGCTTCCGTGTCCGGCACCACGAAGTTCCAGGCCCGGCTCCCGGACTGGGATCTCAGCAAGTACCAGATGTACTGGGAAGTCGATGGCGGCCGCTGGAACTGGATGAGCGACAGCCAGGTCGAAGGACCGCACAAGGAAGCGGTGGTGGACGTGTCGTCGTGGAACTGGCGCGGCGCCGGGCCGTACGCGGTCACGTTCATCGTCAGGAACAAACGCAGGCACGTCCTGGCCAAGCGCAGCGTGACGATCTACGTCGGAACCCGCCCCGCAGTGGCATCCGTGACCGTCTCCCCCGCGAGCGTGAGCGTGGAAGTAGGCCAGACCGCGCAGCTCACCGCGGCCGTGCGTGACGCGTCCGGCAACACGCTGGCGGACCGGAGCGTCACGTGGAGCTCCTCCGACGCATCGCTGGCGACGGTGAGCGCGACCGGCGTGGTCACGGGTGTGGCGGCGGGCGCGGCGACGGTGCGCGCGACCGCGGAGGGTCAGAGCGGCAGCGCGAGCATCACGGTCAGGACGGTGGTCGATTCCACGCCGAGCACGAATCCCTTCGCGAACGTCTCCTTCTATCGGGATCCGTACTCGCGGGCGAGGAAAACGGCCGACCAGTGGTACGCCGCGGGCCGCACGGCCGACGCGGAGCAAATGGAAAAGCTGGCGCAGACGGCGCAGGCCGATTGGTTCGGCGACTGGAACAGCGACATCTATCAGGCCGTCTACAGCCGTGCGAGCACGATTCTCCTCGCGAACGCGCTCCCCGTTTTCATCCTGTACAACATCCCCGGCCGCGATTGCAACGGCTATTCGGCCGGCGGATCCAGCACGGTCGATGCCTATCGCACCTGGATCGACCGCGTCGCGGCCGGCGTCGGCGACGCGCTCGCCGCGTCCACGGGTCCGACGCGGGCCGTGCTCTTGCTGGAGCCGGACGCGCTGCCCGGCATGGACTGCCTCCCGGCCCTCGATCAGGAGAACCGGATTCAGCTGATCCGTGAGGCCACGCAGCGGCTGAAGCAGGTGCCGGGCGTCTCCGTCTACCTTGACGCCGGTCATCCGCAGTGGAAGTCCGCGAGTGTGATGGCCGACCGGCTCGCGCGCGCGGGCCTCGACTCCGCCGACGGCTTTTCGCTGAACGTATCGAACTACACCTACGACGCCGACAACATCACGTACGGCGAGCGGGTCTCGAGTCTGGTCGGCGGCAAGCACTTCATCGTCGACTCGAGCCGGAACGGGCTCGGCCCCACGCCCGATGACGAGTGGTGCAACCCGTACGGCCGCGGACTCGGGCGGCAGTCGACGGCGGCCACCGGCCATGCGCTCGTGGATGCGTTCTTCTGGCTGAAGAAGCCGGGCGAGTCGGACGGCTCCTGCAACGGCGGCCCGTCCGCCGGGAGCTGGTGGGCGGAGTCGAACAACCCGGATCAGAACCACGCGCTCGGGCTGGCGCGGCGCGCGCCGTGGGCGTTGACGGGCGAGGTGGCATCCGTAGCGGGCGGATGAGCGCGGCCGCCGCGCCACGCTGCCGATCGAAACTCGCTTCAGCCCCCGCCCCTGCCGTTGTTTGCCCCCGGGCCCGGCGCTTACATTGCCCCGCCATGCCCGCCAAAAACCTGCACGAATTCCTGAACGACCTTGAGCGCCGCGGCGAGCTGGTGCGCATCCGCGAGC
>JACQPS010000035.1 GCA_016207445.1 Gemmatimonadota bacterium
GCCGGGAAGTCATGATCGCCGGCGTCGCCTACGCGGGCGGGCGCGCGATCGAGCGTGTGGAGGTCTCGGTCGACGCCGGCCGCACCTGGAAGCCGGCCGTGCTCAAGCCGCCGGTCACCGCCTACCGCTGGCGGCTGTGGGCCTACCCGTGGCGGCCCGCCAGCAAAGGCGAGTACACGCTGGTTGTACGCGCGGTCGAGGCGGGGGGGCGAGTCCAGGATGCGACGCGGCGGGACGTTCTTCCCGACGGCGCCACGGGGTACCACCGCGTTCGCGTGAAGCTAGGGTAGAAACTTCGCTCACGCAGAGACGCGAAGAGCGAGAGATCGCAAAAGAACAGAAACCTCTTTTCGACCTCTACGCCCTTTGGGTTCCCACAGCCTCTGCGTGCTTTGCGTGCTGTGCCGAATCAGATGTGGAAGCGCCTACCTCCTCCCGTCCACCAGCGCCCCCCACACCCTCTCCGACTTGAACACCAGGTCCCGCCCCCACTCGTCCTCGAACCAGAGCGGCCAGCCGTGGCGCAGGCGGAAGAGGATGCGGTGGTGCAGGTCCTTCGCCGATTGCTTCCAGCGGGCGCGGAAGCTGACCTCGCCATCGTCGGTGACGAGCCGGACGAGCACCGTGGGGATGCGGTGCCGGAGCGGGTAGCGGATGTAGTAGCCCATCGGCTCCTACGCTAAGCGCGGGGCGCCCGTTCGGCAACCCCTTTGCTCACACGCCCTTCTCGCGCCAGAGCCGGTCCAGCCCCTCGTGCCGCGGGCGGATCCGGTCCCGCCACTCGGGCAGCGCGTAGATGCCCGCGCGCGGGAAGGGCGGCCGCGCGCGCGGCGGCTCGCGGCCCAGTGCGGTGCGCACGGCCGCGCGCAGCGCCGCCTGCGCCGCGCGCATGCGCGTGTGAAACGCGGTGTGCGTGCCCGCGTACGGGCTCATGTTCTGCGCGCTCGGGTGCGTGAGCCAGAGCAGGTGCGGCAGCGGCGCATCGCCCCATGCCTTCTGCCAGGCGGCCAGGAACGCGTCGTCCGGCCGCTCGGCGTCCGGCCACGGCGCCGGTTGGTTGCGCCGCAGCCCCGCCTGTTCCAGGCGACGCTGGCTCGGCAGCGCCGCCGTGCGCTTCCCGCCACGCCGGGCGCCCTTCCGCTCCGCCTGGAGCCGTGCCGCCGCGATCAGCGCGCGCAAGCCGACGTTGCCGAGCGCGACGACGAGCCGCGGCCCCGCAGCGACCAGCGTGTCGCGCAAGAGGTGCAGGCTCGTGGGGTAGCCGCCGACGCGGCGGCCGATCTCGGCCGGCCTGGGCTCGCCGCCGCCTCCGGCCGGCAGCGTGTTCAACGCCGCCGTGATGAACGTCTCGTTGCGGCTCACGCCGGCGGTCGAGAGCAGCACGTCCATGTTGCCGCCGCCGACGTCGCCGCCGAACGGAATGCGCGTGCCGTGCGCGCCCAGCTCGCCCGCACCCCTCGCGCCCGCGTTCCCGGGCGCCGCGCCCACCCACAGGATCTCCACCCGGCGCCAGGCGCCGTTCCGCCGCGACCACACGATGGGGCGCCGGGCCACGCGCCCATTGCCGGCCCGGCAGGGCTGCATCAGCCACTCGTCCTTCAGGCACGCGGGGTGGCGGGCGTGGACCCGCCGGAAGATCTCCCGAAAGCGCCTGGCCTCGCGCGGGCGTGGATCCCTGCTCATCTCCAGGTATTCTAACTTCGACACTTTGACTTCGGCAGGCTGACTTCGGCACTTTGACTTCGGCACTTTGACTTCGGCACTCGAACTTCGGCACTTTGACTTCGGTACACCCTTTTTGGGGAGACGCCGATCCCATGGACACGAGATCCTACCGCGAGCGCACGATCGACGGGCACGCCCTTCGCCCCGAATCGCTCATGATGAGCTACGGCTACGACCCGCAGCTCTCCGAGGGCGCGCTCAAGTCGCCCATCTTCCAGACCTCGACCTTCGTCTTCAAGACGGCGGAGGAAGGGAAGGCGTTCTTCGAGCTGGCCTATGGGCTGCGCCAGAAACGGCCGGCGGAGGAGCCGGGACTCATCTACTCGCGCATCAACAACCCCGACCTGGAGATCCTCGAGGACCGCCTGACGATCTGGGATGGTGCAGAAGCGGGGCTCGCATTCTCGAGCGGCATGGCGGCCATCGCGACCACGCTGCTCACCTTCCTGCGCCCCGGCGACGTCATCGTGCACAGCGAGCCGATCTACGGCGGCACCGACTTCCTGGTGCACCGCATCCTGCCGCAGTTCGACATCCGGCGCTTCGGCTTCGCCGCGGGCGCCGAGGGCGCGCTCGAGCGGGCGGTCGAGCAGGCGCGCGGCCTCGGCCGCGTCGCCATTCTCTACGTGGAGACGCCCGCGAACCCGACCAACACGCTCGTGGATCTGGAGCGTTGCGCGGCCGTCGCGCGCGCGCTCGGCGACGGCGGCGGCCGCCCGCTCGTCGCCGTGGACAACACCTTCCTCGGGCCGCTCTGGCAGAAGCCGCTCGAGCATGGTGCCGACCTCGTCCTCTACTCGCTCACCAAGTACGTGGGGGGGCACAGCGACCTGATCGCGGGTGCGTGTCTGGGCGGTGAGCCGCTCATCGCACCCGTGCGCGGCATGCGCACCATCCTCGGCACCATGGCCGACGCCTGGACCGGCTGGCTGGTGATGCGCAGCCTGGAGACGCTCAAGCTGCGCATGACCAGTCAGATGAAGAATGCCCGCTACGTCGCAGAGTTCCTCGCCGATCACCCGAAGGTCAAGCGCGTCCTCTATCTCGGGTTTCTCGAGCACGGCGATCCGCAGCACGACATCTACCATCGCCAGTGCGAGGCCGCGGGCTCGACCTTCTCCTTCGAGATCCACGGCGGCGAGGCCGAGGCCTTCGGCATCCTGAATGCTTTGAAACTGGTCAAGCTGGCCGTGAGCCTGGGTGGCACCGAGAGCCTGGCCGAACACCCCGCCACCATGACGCACTCCGACATCCCGCGCGAGGCGCAGGAGCGCATGGGCATCACGCCGGGGCTGATTCGCATCTCGGTCGGGATCGAGCACCCCGAGGACGTGATCGCGGATCTGGCGCAGGCGCTGGCAGCGGTGTAAGCCGCTGTGAACGGACGCGTACGTGCACGAGTCGAGTACGCCAACGTGTACGGGCCGCACACGTTGGCTCCCGCCCTTACAACGGAAGAAAACCATGCACGTTCACTCCCGCTGCCGGGTCGAGTCTGCCCTTCGCGCCGGACTGCTGCTCGCGTCCCTCATCCTTGCGGCGACGCCGCTCCTCTCGCAAACCCCGGAACCCACCGAGGCCGGGCGTCGCGTGCCCGCGGCGTTCGCCGGCGTGCGCGACACCATTCTGCGCATCATGGAAGAGCCGGCGCAGCGCGCACGCCGTTTGCCGATCCCTTGCCGGGTTGGCCTTCGGGAACCAATATACCCATGCGGGTATTTGGGACGGCAATGGGAGGCGATCACATGGCTGCGGACAGAGAGCGTGCGCGTGGCGGCGCCGAGTACGACCTTTTGGTGCTGGGCACCGGGTCGGCCGGGATGGCGGCGGCGATCCGGGGTGCCGAGCTGGGTGCGCGCGTCGGGATCGTGGAGTCGGGGACGATCGGCGGGACGTGCGTGAACGTGGGCTGCATCCCGTCGAAAAACTTGCTGGCGGCCGCGGAGCACGTGCACGCTGCGCGGCGGGGGTTCCCGGGGATCGAGCCGTACGAGCCGCGCTTCGACTGGCGCGCGGTGCTGGCTCAGAAGAGCGCGCTGGTGGAGGGGCTGCGCCGGTCGAAGTACCTGGAGGTACTGGCGTCGTATCCCGCGATCGAGGTGCTGCGCGGTCAGGCGCGGCTGCTGGGCGACGGGCGGGTGGGCGTGGGCGGCTCCGAGCAGCGCGCGCGCAAGGTCGTGATCGCGACGGGCGCGTCGCCGTGGGTGCCGCCGGTGCCGGGGCTGCGCGAGCTCGAGCCGCTGGACAGCACGACCGCGATGGAGCTGGAGTCGCTGCCTCGTTCGCTGCTGGTGTTGGGCGGGAGCGCGGTCGGGCTCGAGCTGGGGCAGATGTTCGCGCGCTTCGGTGTGCGGGTGATCGTGCTCGAGCTGCTGCCCCGGCTCCTGGCCGGTGAGGAGCCGGCGGTCTCGGAGGCGTTGCGCAGTTACCTGCAAGAAGAAGGGCTCGAGATCCATACCGGCATCCGGGGCACGGACGCCTCGCGGTCGGACGGCGAGGTCGTGCTGCGGGTGGATGCGGGCGGCCGCGCGCGCGAGTTCCGGGCAGAGCGGATCCTGGTGGCGGCGGGTCGACGCGCGAACACGGAAGCGCTGGATGTGGCAGCCGCCGGCGTCGCGCTCGAACGGGGGTTCGTGCGCGTGGACGCGACCATGCGCACGTCGAACCCGGATATCTACGCCGCGGGTGACGTGACGGGCGGACCGGGCTTCGTGTATGTGGCGGCGCTGGGCGGCGGCATTGCGGCGGAGAACGCTCTCACGCAGCGGGGGCGAGAGATCGATCTGCGGGCGGTGCCGCGCGTGACCTTCACCACGCCGCAGGTCGGCGCCGTGGGGCTGACGGAGGAGGAGGCGGTGCGCGCCGGCCATCGGATCGAGGTGCGCCAGCTCGAGCTCGAGTACCTGCCGCGCGCGGCGGTCAGCCGCGATGCGCGCGGCTTCGTGAAGCTGGTGGCCGAGGCAGGGACGGGAACGCTGCTGGGCGTGCACGCGCTCGCGCCGAACGCGGGCGAGCTGCTGGGTGAGGCGACGCTGGCGGTGCGGCTCGGGCTCCGGGTCCAGGACCTCACCGAGACGCTGCATCCGTACCTCACCTGGGTCGAGGCGCTGAAGCTGGGCGCCCAGACCTTCACCACGGATGTAACCAAGCTGAGCTGCTGCGCGTGAGCAGGGGTCGCCACCACGAAAGCGGAGGAACCGAGATGGCTTTGACGGTGTTTCCCACGGAGAGGCTCTACCTCGACCAGGACGCGGAGCGCGCGCTGGAGAACCGGCTGTCCCGGCTCGAGGGGCAGGTGCGCGGCATCAAGCGGATGCTCAAGGAGCACCAGAGCTGCGATGAGATGCTGGTGCAGATCGGCGCGCTGAAGCAGGCGGTCAACGCGGTCGCGGTGGAGCTGCTGCAGGCGCACATGGAGAGCTGCGTTCTCGAGCGCGTCGAGGCGGGGCAGGGGAAGGAAGCGCTGGAGAGCCTGAAGGGAGCGTTGAGCCGCGTGCTGAAGCATGCCTGAGACGACGTCGGGACCGAACACCTTTCCGGGCGAAGCCGCGGGCACGCGGGCCGCGCCGCGTTCCGCGAAGGGATTCTTCGCCTCGATCGGCGCGGTTGGCGCCGCATTCTTCGCCTCGCTCTGCTGCGTGGGACCGCTGCTCTTCGTGACCTTCGGCGTGGGCGCGGGCCTCGCGGCCACCTTCGAGCCGCTGCGCCCGCTCTTCACCGTGGTGGCCGCCGGGTTGCTCGCGCTCGGGTTCTACGTCGTGTACGGGCGGAAAAGCGGCGCGGCGTGCACGGCCGAGCCTGGGAGCACGCGGCGCCGCGTGCTCCCAGGCTCGGCCGTGCACGCCGCGCCGCTTTTCCGCCCGTACACGACGTAGAACCCGAGC
>JACQPS010000335.1 GCA_016207445.1 Gemmatimonadota bacterium
GCGCCTATTACGCGTCGGAGGCGCGGCGCACGCTGGACCCCGACCCGCGCCAGTACATCGCCAAAGTCGAGGCGTGGTTCCTCACGCCGGTCGTTGCGCCTCCGGCGACGCCGGTGAACTAGACAACAACAACCGCAAAGACGCAAACAGCGCAAAGAACGAAATACTCTTGGTAATCTGTTCTTTGCGACCTTTGCGCCCTTTGCGGTGAATGTTCGCTAGTTGCGTGACAGCGCCGCGGCCGTATCCGCGAGCGATGCGGGCCGCTCGGCCCGCAGCCTGGCCGCCACCTGCTCCATCTGCCGCATGGCGCGCAACAGGTTGAGCCCCGCGATCTTCTTCACGTCCTCGTCGCTGTAGCCGCGGCGCAACAGCTCCGCGATCAAGTTCGGGAACATGCTCACGTCCTCGAGCCCGACCGGCGTGTCGTCGAAGCCGTCGAAGTCCGAGCCGAGACCCACGTGGTCGATGCCCGCGACCCGGCGGATGTGGTCGATGTGGTCGGCGACGTCGGCCACGCTGCCACGCGGGCGCGGGTGCGCGCGCAGCCACTCCCGCGTCCGGCGCGCGATCTCGGCCCGGCTGTCCAGCTCGCGCTGGAGCTGCTCGCGCACCGAGTCGCGCTGCTCGACCCAGCGGACGGCGTTGGGCGCGATGAAGCACGGGCAGAAGTTGACCATGACCACGCCGCCGTTCCGGGGCACGAGGCGCAGCACGTCGTCCGGCACGTTGCGCGGGTGATCGACCAGCGCGCGCGCCGAGGAGTGCGAGAAGATCACGGGCGCCGCGCTCACGCGCAGCGCGTCCTTCATGGTCTCGGCGCTGACGTGCGACAGGTCGACGAAGATGCCGAGCCGGTTCATCTCGCGCACCACCTCCTCGCCGAACTCGCTCAGCCCGTTGTGCTGCGGGTAGTCCGTGGACGCGTCCGCCCACTCGTGCGTGCGGCTGTGCGTGAGCGTGAGGTAGCGCACGCCCAATTCGTGGAACTCCCGGAGCGCCGAGAGCGAGCCCTCGAGCGCGTGGCCGCCCTCGACGCCAATGAGCGAGGCGGTCTTCCCCGCCTTCTGGATGCGCTCGATGTCCGCGGCCGTGCGCGCGAGCTCGAGCTCGGCATAGCGCTGCGTCATGCGCTGCACCATGTCGATCTCGCGCAACGCGTGGCGCAGCGCCGCCTTGGCCGGGATCGAGTCCACCGTCACGTAGGCGGCCCAGAATTGCGCGCCGACCTGCCCCTGCTTCAGCCGGGCCAGGTCCGTGTGGAGCTGCGGCTGCGGCCGCGCGAGGTCGAGGCGTGTCAGGTCGCCCGCTCCCTGCCCGAGGATCGCAGACGGCAGGTCGTTGTGGCCGTCGATGACCGGCACCTGCGCGAGCAGCGCCTTCGCGCGTGCGAGCAGCTTCGGGTCCGGCGACCAGCTCTCCTGCGCAGCCGCGGGTCGGGCAGCGAGGAGCGCGAGCAACACAGAGGCGAGCACGAGCCTGAGCAGCATGGCATGCTCCCGCAGGAATGCGCGTCTGTCCACGGGAAAGGGGTTGCGAAGCTAATGCGTCGGGCGGAGCCGCGCCAGCCGCGGCGACACGGGCTTGCGCCGGCCGGCGCGGCGGAACACTATTGCCCCCGAGGGGCTATAGTCGACGAGGGACGCCGCCGAAGGAGCGTATGGACCAGGTCGTCGTTGTCACGTACCCGAAGCCGATCGTGATCGAGACGCGCACGCTGCCGCAGGAGGGCGTGCCGCAGGGGAACGTGGGCCTCAGCTACTACTACAACGGTCACCTGATCGCGCGCGGCGTGGTGGCGCCGGACGCGCTCGAAGCCATCCGCTCCATTCTGCTCGTACCGGTCTCGGTCGCGCTCGCCGCCACCGAGGACGACGACGGGAACATCGATGCCCGTGTCTGCCTCGTGCTGCCGGTCGATCCCAGCGCGGCCCGCGAGGACGAGGGCGAGGACGCGCCCTGGAAGTCGAGCGTGCCGACGCCGCCGCCCGAGGTGGACAGCAGCTACGGCGAGAGCCGTGAGCGCCCGCAGCTCGCGCTGCTGCCGATCGGCAACGTCGTGCGCGGCGCCCGCGACCGCAAGCACCCCGAAGAGCTGGCCCGCGACACGCGCGAGATGCTGGAGAACCTGATGGCCGGGCGCGCGCAGGACGCCGTGGCCAAGGCCATCGACGACCTGCTGAAGAGCATCTGAACGGACGAGTACGTGCACGTGCACGAAGTGCGTGTACGAGTAGTACGTACTTGTGTGAAGGCGCTCACGACGTAAACGTGCACGTACGCGTACTCGTGCACGTACACGGGTTTTCAGTGAGCTACGACTCCGGTCTGCTCCAGCGCTGCCTGGACGCGCTCGCCGCATTGCACGCCGCTCCCGTCCGCCACAGGAACGTCTTCGGCATGCGCGGCCTCATGCGCGGCAAGAAGATGTTCGCGGCCGTGGGCGACGAATCCATGATCGTCCGGCTGCTGGACGCCGAGTACGCGGGCGCGCTCGCGCGCGCCGGCGTGCGCGCCTTCACCCCGGGCGGGAGTAAGCTCGGCACGTGGGTCGAGGTCGACGACAGCATTATCGCGGATGACCCCGAGCTGAGGGAGTGGCTGGAGGCGGGGCTGCGGTCGCTGGAATAGCGGCAGGGCCGAAGGCGGGATTGTCCCAGCCCGCCGAGGCCTACCCGCCCGCTAGGCCGGCACGACCGTCGCCTCGTACCCCAGCTTCTTCAGCGCCGCGATCATCCTTTCGACCGTGACCTTCTGCGGGTCATACTTCACCACCGCCCGGGACTCCTCGTAGCTCACGGCTGCACTCTTCACGCCGTCCAGCTTCTCCAGCGCGATGCGGGCCGCGATCGCGCACCCGCCGCAGGTCATGCCCTTCACCTGGAGCGTGACCGTCTTCGACTCGGCCGCCGGCACTGGCCCGGCTACGACCGCGGCGGAGCCGGCGAGCGCGGCGCCCGCCGCCCGCGCCTCGCCCGCGTCCCGGCAGAACGGGCAGACGCCGGCTCCGGCCACGGCGCCCACGCCGATCAGCCCGATCACCGCCTGCTTCAGCCCCATGCTTCCTCCTCTCGACGAACCTTTAACCAGGATCTACACCAGGAGCTTCGACCAGAACGGAAAACTCCAGAGCACGAGCGCGAGCAGCGTCGCGCTCCACAGGATGACCTGGTCGCGCGTGCGCGCGCGGCGCCGCGTGGCCCCGGACTCGGCCGTGCACGCCGCGCCGCTTTTCCGCCCGTACAC